>JAKFCI010000350.1:0-2215 GCA_036676725.1 Chitinophagaceae bacterium | reverse complement strand
GCTTGTTGCCTTTTAATGATGTGCCCATCCTGTTTATTTCTGCTTCCGAAAAAACACGCATCATGCAGGCTATTGAAATGGCTTTGCAGGTAGTAGAAAACAGGCAACGTAAAATATCTACTTCAGAATTAAATGAAGCTATTCAGAAATCGCTCCAGGCTTATCATCCACCAGTTGTAAGGGGTGTGCCGGTAAGTATTAAATATGTAACACAATTACCAACACCTGTTCCATCATTTGCTTTTTTCTGTAATCACCCGGATGATGTGAAACAACCTTACAAAAATTACCTGGAAAATCAATTACGTAAAACATTTCAATTTACCGGAACGCCTATGCGTTTGTTTTTCCGTAAAAAATAAGAACGGTTTTTGTACTGATTCATAAAAAGATTACACACATGAAAAAACTTTTGATCGTACTTTTTGCAGCAGCCTTCTTAACTGCATGTAATAACGAAACGCAAAAAACTGACAACGAAAAAACAGAAACATCCTCTGAAGCTGCTGAAGCTTCTGATACCGGCAACCTGGTTGATAAAGCGCAGGAAGGAATGAATGAAGTAATTGATACACTTCAAAGTAAGGGCGGCAAACTTGCAGACTCATTAAAGAAGAAAGTAGTTGAGCCGGTTAAAACCGAAGTAAAAAAGGCTGCAGAAAAAGTAAAAGAGAAAGTAAGTCAGGAATAATCTACTGATTTTTTTATAAGGTGAGGGCTGCATTTTTTTGCAGCCCTTTTTTATTTTATCACAGTGCCAGACTTGTGTAAAACCCTGTTTGCAAGCTTAAAGAAAACGAAGAATTTAGATAGCATGATCAAAATCAGTTTGGCTGATATTATAAATTAAAATTAATTTACATTCAGATTGATTGCTGTGCTAAACAAGAAATCACATAAAAGTATCAAAGATCTTCAGCGACAAATTGCTGTTTATGAAGATGAAACTGCTTACAAAGAGTTGTTTTTCATCCTATTCAATTCTCTTACACGCTTTGCTACCGGTATTGTTCAATCAAAAGAAATTGCTGAAGAAATTGTATCGGATGTATTTATGGGCATCTGGACCGATCGTGCCAAACTCAATGCAATTGACGATCTGCAGCTCTACATTTTTGTAGCTGTAAAAAACAATTCTATCCGCAAAGCAAAGCAATTGCATAAACGCACAACTGTCTCCATTGATGAGATAGATGTGGAAATGGAATCGCTTTATCAAAACCCTGAACAAAGATTGATTTCAGCAGAAAGCATTAGCCGTATTGAAGCGGCAATCAATCATTTACCTCAACGGGCACGGCTTATTTTTAAACTGGCCAAGGAAGATAATATGCGTTATAAAGATATTGCTGCCTTACTCAATATCTCCGTAAAAACAGTTGATAACCAGTTGGCCATTGCCCTCAAAAAGATCACAACTGCACTCGGTGCCCCCTTCCGCAAAAAAAGTTGAATTGTCTTTAGGGGATTTTATTTGTTTCGTACTCCTTACTATTACCAATCATGAGCAGAGATAAAATCTGGCATCTGTTTTCCCGCAAACTGGCTAATGAAGCCAGCACAGAAGAATTGCATGAACTGCAACAACTTCTGGAAGTTAATCCCGCCCTTTTTCACGAAATGGAAGCCATAGAAGAACTATGGAATTCGGAGGCACAGGAGGATGCTGATTACCTGGAAGCAACTTACCATCTCCATTACGAAAAAATGAAAAAGCTCGGCATCGAGCCTAAACATATTGACGAATCTGATGAAGTAGTAAGCACTTCTTTTTTTACACCGGGAAGGAAGAAAGCTGTTGCAATGTTCAGTTTGTTTGCAATTGCAGTTGTTTCATTCTTCATTATTAAAAAGCCGGCAGCAGAAACGCCTGCGCTTGCCGAGGTAGCGGCAACTCCAAAAGAAGTGGCAACAAAGAATGGAGTAAGCACTAAAATGATATTGCCTGATGGTTCTACCGTTTGGTTAAATGCAGGAAGTAAACTTGATTACACCCGCATTGGCAAATCAGGAAACAGGGAAGTGCAACTTACAGGTGAAGCTTTTTTTGATATTGTAAAAAATCCCAAACGCCCTTTCATTATACACACATCAAAAATTGATGTGAAGGTGTTGGGAACAAAATTTAATGTAAAGGCTTACCCCGAAGATAAAACGGTTGAAACAAGCCTGGTACAGGGAAGTGTGGAAGTGTTTGTAAAAAATAGACCCGGAG
>JAKFCI010000349.1:0-2828 GCA_036676725.1 Chitinophagaceae bacterium | reverse complement strand
TCCATCAATATCTCTTGCATAAACAAAGGTGATAGTACCTGCATTTTTAATTTCTGTTTCCACGATTTCTCCAACTTGCGAACCGCCATGTAACAGAAGCTTGTTTAATATTTCCTGTACATTGTCAACTTTAAAAGCAATATGTCCAAACCCCTTGCGGTTTGGCAAAGGAGTGAGATTACTTTCATTATTGTCATACTGGAAAATTTCAAGGGTCGGCAGATTTTCTTCATAACCTGGAAGTGCCAAATGTATACCAGTGAAATGCGCATTTGAAATTGAAGTTGCTGTGTCTAACCAATTACCACTTAAATCTCTTTCCGGATAAAGCGGTTTGCAATCAAATACTTTGATATAAAAATCTGCAAGCATTTTCCAATTGTCAGTTATAATGTTTGTATGGGCAAATTTTATCATGATGAATGTTTTTTTAATTACGTTTATTTCTGAATTAAGTGAGGTTTTCAAAACATTGATAACATAAAAAACCCGGTTATCAGCCGGGTTCTTTGTCAGCACACGCAATATTAAGATCAAAAACCTTCAATCTGTTTTTTACTGCCCTTTTTTAATATGTAAAAACAGGTTGATGCCTTCAGGCTCCTTGCCTACAGTTATTTGATTGGGATGCGCACCGGCGGCTATTGCCAGCTCAACAAGCTGTTCGGCACTGCGATGGTTCAATATCCAATCGCCCACCATTTCCATATAGATGCGGCTTGGGTTTTCATCACTGAAATTGCCGATAATAATTTCACCATCTTCTGTTGCAAATTCAATCAGCTTTTTCAAAACAAGTACAAAACTGCGGTCGCAGAAATAATCAAACAAACCTGCCGACCATACGATGTTGAACCTTTCTTCGGTACGAAACTTAAAAATGTTTTGATTGATGAATTTGATTTCACCTGAATGCGATGCGTTGATGTTTGTGGCATGTTCAATTGCCCGGCTATCCATTTCCACGCAGGTAACGTCCATGCTTTGCGGTTGAATGGTTTCAAAAAGTTCCTTCAGATCTCTTGCCGGGCCGCTTGCCACATCAAGCAGGCGTAAAGGTTCTGCCGAATGTTCAATGCGGCTGGTCATTACGTTTTTAAAATAATCTTTACGGTTACGTACCGCCTTTGCTGCAACATGCTCCAGCGAATACTGATCCCAATGATAATGACTGGTTGCGGGTTGAGCTTCGTTCAGGTATATCCGTTCGATGATCATAAAATCACCGGCATAGCCATAAGGTTTGTTACGGATATGCCCCATTATTGAATCACTTGTTTGTAAAAAAACACATTGCTTCAATAAGTTAGTGCCCACTTCAGCCGGTAGTTCTTCTGCTTTTAATTTTTTACCTATTTCTTCAAACAGGTAATCGGCATAAGCATATTGATGTGGCCGTGGGCCGCCTTGTTCAATAAGGGTTTCAATTTCAGCTACAATAAAATCGTGCTGTGCAATTTTGTTTGAAACAGGTGTTGTCGTCTGCATTTTTTTTGTTTGATAAATGAATTGTTGATGTACATGCTCTTGAAGCCTACCCTTCAATTGCATTTGACAACACAAAATTGTATGCAGAAATACAGGTCTGCAATTAAATGCAGCCGAACAGTATAATAATTAAATTAAACAGTTGAATAAGTGAATTGACTTGAGAGAGCAGGTCACTTGCAGTGTGCCTCAGGATTTATATATTCTGAATCCCGGGGTTACACCAGCTCCCGGCTGACGGAAATCAGTTTATTTAGAAAAGTGCGCTTGAAAATTTTTGAGAGTTGCTTAGCAAAACGGCTTAATAATATTTGTTTTGGCAAATACTAACTTCAAGTTCTTTTCTGGCATAATTTTGCGGTTTAAGTATGTTAAGCAATACAATTAACAGGCATTAACCAATTCAGGGCTTGTGCCGGTTGGCTTAATATGGATTTTAACATTGTGCAGTTGATTCTTTGAGTATAAATTTTTATGCAGGAATAGTGAAACAAATCCAGTTATTTCTTTTACAATTTACCTTACTGCTGCTCTTGGGTTTTACGAGTGTTGCAAGTGCCCCCTTTTCTCTTTTTACTACAGATGTTACCGGATCAGTTGAGGCAGTCTCAACTGAATCTTCCCTCGAAAACACAGACGACTTTGCACAACGCAATAACCTTGAAGGAAACACAGATAGCATTTTAAGTCAGCCTTCTCTTATATTTTACCCGCTATCTATAAAAATCGGGCAAACCAGTAGCAGGCCTTTACCTAAACCTGTTCCACTTTATATCCTCTACCAACGTCTGATTTTTTACCATCCGGTTGCGTAACATAAGTATCACCCGATACTGGAAATTTCAACACTCTTTTTTTTAAACTTCAAATTTTACAGTAATGAAAATACCAGCACTTATGTTGTGTGTATGTCTGTGCCATGTGTGTATTGGCTACACGCAGGAAAGCCATGTTACAGGCCATGCCGAACAACCGTATACAATAGCAGAAGAAAATTCAGGAACAAGGCAATCGCCTGTAAATATTTTGTCTTTAAACAGTAAGCATACAATCATTCACAAAATTATATTCAACTACCATCCTTCTACTGAAACAGTTGTAAAAATGGCGCACACAGTACAGGTGAACTATGATTCAGGCAACAGCATCAGTTATGAAAACAGGTTGTATGATTTTAAGCAGTTCCATTTCCATACCCCATCTGAACATCTTATTGATGGAGTTACTTACCCAATGGAGTTGCACATGGTTCATCTTTTACAACAATCAGGCAGTAAAAAACCGGTTTACCTGGTTATTGCATTAATGTTTAAAGAAGGAAAAGAGAATTCCTTTCTCAA
>JAKFCI010000348.1:0-6584 GCA_036676725.1 Chitinophagaceae bacterium | reverse complement strand
TTCTTGGCCTTGTAATGATTCTTTGGTTTATTTCACAAGCTAAAAAGCCTAATGAGGATAAAACCTTAACCGATATAAAATACCGTATTGAAGGTTTTAATGCGGAAGTAGCCCGAGTGGAAGCGGCGGTAAAAAATGAAATGATGGCAAACAGGCAGGAGGCAAATGTGGCTGCAAAAAATACAAGGGAAGAATTATCAGGATCCTTTAAACAATTTAGTGGGCTGATATCCGGCGCTATGAATGATACAAGCAATTTGCAAAAAAACCAGCTGGAAACATTTTCAACAAACCTTAATACACTCACACAATCTGTTGAACAAAAATTAAATGCATTAACCGGGAGTATTGAAAACAAATTAAAGGAAGCCAGCGATACCGGCACACTTAATTCCAAAGAAAGCAGGAAGGAATTAAAAGAATCACTCGAAGTGTTTAAAATAGATTTTTCCAAATCGGTTGAAGCCTTTAATGCGGCACAAAAAGATAATTTTTTTGCATTGCTTAATAAACAAAGCGAACAAAATACAACAACATCGCAAAAGCTTGATTCGTTAAGAGAAACCCTGGAAAAGAAGATAGCTGAAATGCAAACAGGCAATGAAAAGAAGCTGGATGAAATGCGGGCCACGGTTGATGAAAAACTGCAAAAGACGCTGGAGACCAGACTCGGTGAAAGTTTTAAACAAGTAAGCGACAGGCTGGAAGCAGTGCACAAAGGCCTTGGTGATATGCAAACGCTGGCAACAGGTGTTGGCGATTTGAAAAGGGTTTTAACAAATGTAAAGTCAAGAGGTGTGCTGGGTGAATACCAATTGGAAAATTTACTCGAGCAATTGTTTACGCCGGATCAATATGAAAAGAATGTAAAAACAAAAGCGGGCTCCAATGCCATGGTAGAATTTGCTATTAAGATGCCGGGACGGAATGATAAAACGGTTTGGTTGCCCATTGACTCAAAATTTCCAAAAGAAGATTTTGAACTTTTATTAAATGCGTACGACGGCGGAAGTATTGAAGAAATTGAAGAATGCAGAAAAAACTTTGTAAAGGGTATTAAAAAGTCGGCCGGTGATATATGTGGTAAATACATTGATCCGCCCAATACAACTGATTTTGCCATTTTGTTTTTACCATTTGAAAGCCTCTATGCAGAAGTGTTGCGTACACCGGGTTTGTTTGAAACCATACAACGGGAATGCAAGATCAACATTGCAGGGCCTACAACCTTGTCGGCCTTTTTAAGCAGCCTGCAAATGGGCTTTAGAACACTAGCCATTGAAAAAAGATCGAGCGAAGTATGGCAACTACTCGGTGCGGTAAAAACCGAGTTTGGATTATTTGGCGGTATTTTGGAAAAGACGCAAAAGAAGTTAGGCGAAGCAAGTTCGACCATAAAGGAGGCAGGTGTTCGTTCAAGAAAGATTGAAAAACAGTTAAAGGATGTGCAGGAGTTACCGAAGCCTGAAGTATTGACTTTGCTTGATGAAGTGGCAGAAATTAGCACGCAAGATGCGCATGGAACGAATAATGATAATGGGACAATTAATTAGCTGTTGGTAATTTTTTCAACCAGAGATCATTGTAAAAGCAAATTAAAATGCCTTTAGCCTACACTTTGTCATCTGTACCAACAAATGAACATACAATGAGGAACGTTTGGCCGCATCTGTTAAATAAGATTTGAAGCGTTTTATTAGGTGTAGGTTTGCTTTACTTCTGCAAGAGCCAGTTATTCAACTAATGGTCATACAGCTGTTTATCATCTTTTAATAAAAACATTATGTCTCAAAAGCACAAAAAACAATTCGGAATTTGGATGGACTCGCACCAGGCAACCATTATAGGCCGCGAAGGAATAGATACCGGTGATTTTAAAGTAATAGCCAATACAAAAAATTCAGGACAGGGTAGCAATTCCAGTGAGAATGCTGCAAACAATGCAGAAAGAACATTGCAACAAAAATTTTTTAAAGAAATAATGGGACATATGCAAAATGTAGAAGAATTGCATGTTACCGGAACAGGTAAAGAGCAGGAGCAATTAGTAGCCTATCTTTCTGAAACGCCCCAATTTAAAAATACAATAGCCAAACAAAGCACATCTAATAAAATGAGCGATGAAAAATTGGTGGAATACATTGCTGGAAAGTTCAACTAATACAATAGATTTTTTGTATCGTATATAAATAATCCCGGGATGATCTCCCGGGATTATTATTTATTGGAACACTGTAAGTTATCAATAAATATCGATTATGCCGGCACCTTCCTTGGCTTTTCTCTTTCCCAAAAACGATGTTGCGCAATAGCCGAAATAAATTGCTGCGCCAGTTTTTTAGCATCATTACTTATTACCACTCCTTCGCGTAATACAGTAGCATCTGAATTGTCTTCCGGCAATTTTTTTGCAAAATAGGTGGCGTCTAAAACCTGCATGGCTCCAGCAGAAGCCGCAATTGGTTTGCAATGTTTATAAGCTTCATTTAAAAAATGAATGGCGTCTGCTTCAGCCTCTAAAGTGGCCACACTGTTTGTGCCACCCGGAACATAAACTGCATCATACAAAACGGAAGCTACCGTCATTAAAATTTTATCTACAGGCAGTGCATTATTTTCAGATGAAGTAAGAACACCACGCAAAGCAATTACATCAACCATTGCTCCTTCTGCCAGCAGCGCTTTTTTTACAACTGTAATCTCCTTTTCATCTACGCCATCTGCAACCAGGAAAGCAATTTTTCTTGTGCGGATGGATTTGTTTCCAGTGTTAATCATGCTCAATGCTTCAGACCTGGTAAGCTTGCTTTCTTTTTTTATGGGTTGCTGTGATTGCGGGTCCACATCTGCCGGGATACTGTGATTAATTATGGCTGGTGTTTCCGGGATTTCTAATCCTAAACCATAGGCAACCTGCGCTGCCAAACCTTTATCAACCTGGTTCAATACCATTAACATGCGTTGGCGTATTTCCAGGCTTTCAACTTTCCCCAGTTCAAAACGAAACGCGTCAATAATGTGCATTTTTTCAGGCTCGGACTGGCTGTTAAAAAACAAGGTTGCCTGGCTAAAATGATCAAAGAAACTTGGGCTACGTTCCCGGATTTTTTTTGCATCTATCCGCTCACCATATGAGCTAAATCCTCCATCCATTTTGCCTGCCTGGAAAGGACAACCACCACCTGTAGTATTCGGGTTATAGCTCGACTGGCCTTGGTTTATGGTCATCCGGTGCATCCCATCTCTTTGGTTATTGTGCACGGGTGCAACCGGCCGGTTAATGGGTATTTCATGAAAATTGGGTCCACCCAAACGAGATAACTGTGTATCTGTATAAGAAAACAAACGTCCCTGCAGTAAAGGATCATTTGTAAAATCAATTCCTGGTACAATATGTCCTATATGAAAAGCAACCTGTTCTGTTTCTGCAAAAAAATTATCAGGATTTCGGTTAAGTGTCATTTTGCCAATTCGTTGTACGGGCACCAATTCTTCAGGAACAATTTTGGTCGGGTCGAGCAGGTCAAAATCAAATTTGTGTTCATCTGCTTCGGGTATTATTTGTACCCCTAATTCCCATTCAGGAAAATCGCCGTTTTCTATCGCCTCCCATAAATCGCGGCGGTGAAAATCACAATCTTTTCCCGATATATTTTGTGCTTCATCCCAGGCTACCGCATGCATACCCAATAAAGGTTTCCAATGAAATTTTACAAAATGTGCTTCGCCTTTAGCATTGATCAAACGGAAAGTATGTACCCCAAAACCTTCCATCATCCGAAAACTTCTTGGCAAGGCACGATCACTCATGGCCCAAAACACCATATGGGTAGATTCGGTGTTTAGAGAAACAAAATCCCAAAACGTATCATGAGCAGATGCAGCCTGCGGAATTTCATTATGTGGTTCTGGTTTTACCGCATGCACTAAATCCGGAAACTTAAATGCATCCTGGATGAAAAACACGGGCATATTATTTCCAACAAGGTCAAAATTTCCTTCCTGCGTATAAAACTTTACAGCAAAGCCACGGACATCCCGAGCAAGGTCAGAAGAACCACGGGAGCCTGCAACTGTTGAAAAACGAACAAAAACCGGTGTTTCAATGGAGGTGTCATTTAAAAATCCCGCCTTTGTAAATTGCGGAATCGGCTCAAATAATTTAAACACACCATGAGCAGCAGAACCTCTCGCATGTACAATTCTTTCAGGGATGCGCTCATGATCGAAGTGGGTAATCTTTTCGCGAAGTATAAAATCTTCCAGTAAGGTTGCCCCACGGTTACCGGCTTTTAAAGAATTGTGGTCATCGCTGATGCGTACCCCATGGTTGGTGGTTAAAAATTGCCCATCGGAATTTTCCTTATTAATAGCTAGTTCATCAATTTTATCATTGGTAACAGTTTTGTTACTGTTTTTTTTTGTTGGCATAATCATGTGTTGAAGAGGTTGAAAAAATAGGCGGATTAGACTGGTTTTTTAGAGAAGGATTTAGCCGCATTTGCTTTGGTGGCTACTGTAGTTTCATTTGTACTCAATTCATTGAGCAAATTATCCGCTTCCACTTCTTCAGCCAGGTTTTCTTCTAAAATACTCGCCACATCTGCTAATCCAAGTTTATTGGCTAGTTGAATTAAACCTTCATAAGCCGTGATCTCAAAATTTTCAACTTTCAATGCAGACATGATAATACCCGTATTGCGTGCTTCCGTACCTGCAACAGTATTTTCAATTACATGCTCGCCGGACATGACCAAACCTTCGCAGGCATCACATTTTTTTGCAACGATCTTTTCCCCTAACATTTCAAAAATATTTTCGAGGCGGGATACGTGTTCGATGGTTATTTCCCGGTGTTGGGAAAGGGCATTTTTTAACCCGTTATCACTTGCTGCACTTACCATTTTGGGAATGGATTTTACCAAATGGATCTCTGCCCAATACATATCTTTAATGCCATCTGTAAATAATTCAAGTAAGCCCGAAGGGCTTTCTATGGGGGTGGAGAGCGGCTGGGCGTTGCCCGTTTTTTTTAAAGGCGCCTTTGCTTGATTTTTTGTTGGCGTTTGTTTCATATTTCTTATTTACATCACATGCATAAAAATTATGCCTGTAGCAAAAGCCACAGGTATGCAAATAATGTAATAGAAATACTAGCTGCTTTGCTTACGCACATACCTGGTGAGGATGACAATTACCTGTCCTTCAATTCTTCCCTCTATTTGTTCGGTATTGTTTTCTACAAGCCGAATATTTTTTACTACGGTTCCTAATTTTGCATTAAGCGAAGATCCTTTTACATCAAGCGATTTGGTAAGAATTACAGTATCGCCATTTTGCAAAACGGCGCCATACGCATCTTTATGCAATTCAACAGTGCTGTCGTTTTCATGGTCGCCTGTTGCTTTTGCCCAGGCCATTTTTTCTTCGTCGAGATAAAGCATATCCAGCAGGTCAGTCGCCCAGCTTTCGTTACGCAACCGGTTTAGCATGCGCCAGGCTACTACCTGTACACCCGGAACTTCGCTCCACATGGTTTCCGATAAAACTTTCCAGTGATTACTATCTAATTTTTCTTTCTTATCTACCTGCGCTTTGCATTTTTCACAAATAGCAATGTGATTTTCTTCCGTGCTACGGTCTTGTGGCAATACTTCGTAAACATGCAACTTTGCTGTTGCCCCGCATAGTTCGCATTTGTTTTCACTTCTTTTCAGCACCACTTCTTCAAGTTTCATAACATTGGTTTAGGCCGCGAAGGTAAATGTTTGGGTTGTAGGGTGAATAAGTGAATAATGCTTTAAAGCCGGTTTAGTAAAAAAGTATGCACCATTACTTCCTTGCCTTCATGAATGACTGGAAATTCTTCTCTTATTTTGCAAAAGGGCAGAAGTGGTTCTATAAACTCCTTGCCCACCAGGCGTTGTGGCGTACTCAGGATTATTTGTGTGCCTTTATCGAGAAATGAGTTGATTAAAGCATGCTGCATTTTAAATTCTTCAGGCTCGTAATTAACGTCGCTTAATAATAAAACATCAGCTTCTAGATCTGCTGGCAAATTGTGCCAGTTTAAAACTTTGGTATCCACGTTTAATAAATGATTATGCTGTACTGATTGTTGCATGATGGCAACCGGTTCGGGCAGGTAATCGCTGCAAATTACCTGTTGCGCAAATGCTGCTGCGGTAATAGAAGGCAGACCTAAACCGGCTGCGAGTTCCAGCAATATTTTATCTTTAATTAACTCGGTGTGATTCAATAAAAAATTGCTCATTGCTATTGCTGCGGGCCAAACCTGCGACCAATAAGGAAAGGGTATTATTCCTTCTTTATAACGTTGTTGTACAACCGAAGCATCCGGAACAAATATTTCTATCGTTCTATCTTTTACAAGAAAGCTTTTTAACTGCAGTGGAAACGACATTGTTGAGAAAAATGGTTACACATCAATTGAATCATACACAACAACCTTTTCCCACAGGTGCCCGCAATCTTTAATAAATTGTTGATGTATCGGATCATCCTGGTAAGCCTTTTGTTCTTCCACGCCGTCAAAAAATAAAAGTTCCGATACGCTGTAGCTT
>JAKFCI010000347.1:0-6016 GCA_036676725.1 Chitinophagaceae bacterium | reverse complement strand
ACCTACGGAGCGAAAAGCAAAATCTTCTTCATTCAGTGTAAAGCCTTCGGTATAGCGGTTTTTACTGGTTTCGCCGGAAAGATGCACATGGCAATCAATGAGGCCGGGTAAAACGGTTTTATTTTTCAGGTCGATCACCTGGATACCGGCAGCGGCGGTTTGATAACCTTTTTTAACATCAGTGATCTTTGTTCCTTCAACAATGATCGTCATTTCCGTTTGCGCATTATTGGAAAGTGCGTCAATTAATCTACCGCAATGCAGGTAAGTGGTTTGGCTATTTGCTGTAAAGGCCAGCATAGAAAATAAAACAGTCAGGATTTTGTACATGGTATGAGTTGTGTAACTAAGTTAATTGTAAAAAGCCGACAGCGAAAAAGGAATTTTTTAGCATGTAAAGCGGGTTACAACAATTCATGGATAAAAAAGTTCCATTTATCCATTTTAGAGTTTTATAACAAGGACCTGCTTTTATTTTTAATATTCAATTTTTTAGAAATGCGGTTCAAATTCATTTTATCCCTGGTTGGTTGTATTGCCATTGTTTGGCAAGTTTCGGCACAAAAACAACAAACCGAAACTGATAGCATCGTTGCCAATCTTTCCAAAAAACTGAAGGAGCAATATGTATTTCCTGATAAAGGACTGCAGGTAGCAAAGAATTTAGAAGCAGCACATCAAGCCAAAAAATATGCAACACTTAAAAATGAAGAATTAGCAGCCATGCTCACCCGCGACTTGCAGGAATGGTCGGGCGATAAACATTTTAATGTGCGGTATTCGCCTGATGTATTACCACCGGTTGAAGAATTACAAATGGAAATTCCGCCAAATGAAAAAGCAGCTTACGGTGAATATTTGCGCCACGATAATTATGGCATTAATAAACTGGAAATTTTAAAAGGCAACATTGGTTATATAGATTTTAAATATTTATGCACGCCGGAATTTGCCGGTGATAGTTATGTTGCCATGATGAACTATGTTGCCAATGCAGATGCATTGATCATTGACCTGCGGCAGTGTGGCGGCAGTACTTCGCCAGATGCTATACCTTTTATTTGCAGTTATTTATTTGAAAAGCCTGTTCATTTAAATGATTTGTACTGGCGTAAAAACAATGTCACCAACCAATCGTGGACCTATAGTTATGTGCCGGGTAAACGTTTTATAAATAAACCTGTTTATGTGTTAACCAGCAACGCAACTTTTTCCGGTGCAGAAGAAATGGCTTACGATCTAAAGAATTTAAAACGTGCCATTTTATTTGGAGACAAAACAGGTGGTGGCGCAAATCCTGGCGGGGTTTTAACCATTTCAAATCACTTCAGTGTTTTTATGCCGGTAGGGCAGGCAATAAATCCTATTACCAAAACAAACTGGGAAGGTGTTGGCGTATCGCCGGATAGTTTGATGAACCCCGGCAAGGCGTTGCATGCAGCTACACTTACGGCATTACATCATATAAAAAATACCGCCACAGATGAAGGATGGAAAAATTATGTAGGACAGGTAATTAATGAAGTGATACAAAATGCACCTGTTTATAAGCCTATTGTTTTTGAATTGAACGGATACCCAAATGCAAAAAAGGTTTCTGTAGCCGGGAATTTTAATGGCTGGTCGGCAAATGCGACACCCATGAAGAAAGAAGGCGGCAAGTGGATAGTGACTGCCGAAGCCGAGCCCGGCAAGGTTTATTATAAATTTATTGTAGATGGTAACTGGATGACGGATCCCGGGAATAAAGAAAGCCAGATGGATGGGCCCAATACCAACTCGGTAAAAATTGTCAGCAAAGATTTTTAAAAACGGATGCATTATTAATTAATCAATTTTTTTTATTGAAGATTGGTTTTCCCGCTCCATAAAATGTAGAACGATGCAGTGTGCGACGCAACAGGCGCTGAATAGTTTACTACAGCCGGTCAAATAAATAACCTTCTTATATAGCAGAAAAACAAACTTCAAACTACAATCTGGCATATCGCTTACTTTTGTCGCAAACAAAAATTGTCTTGCATGACGCCGATAAACAGAACCGTATTAACCCTTGATGAATTTACCCTAAAATCTATACGCACCCTACCACATGCCACCGGCGAATTAAGTACGTTGTTGCGTGATATTGGTCTTGCGGCAAAACGTATAAATGTGGAAGTAAATAAGGCAGGTCTGGTTGATATTCTTGGCGATCATGGAACAGTGAATGTGCAGGGAGAGGAAGTGAAAAAACTTGATATATATGCCAACAACCAAATAGTTGGCGTTTTAAAACGCGGTATCAGTTGCGCCGGTATTGCATCGGAAGAACTGGATGAATTTGTAGCCTTTGATGATGAAGTAAGTAATAATTCAAAATACGTTTGTCTTTTTGATCCTTTGGATGGAAGCGGAAATATTGACGTGAATGTTTCCATCGGTACCATCTTTGGCATTTATCGCCGTGTGAGCCCGAAAGGAACACCTGTTGTTGAAGCGGATTTTTTACAAAAAGGAAGTAACCAGGTTGCAGCAGGATATATAGTTTACGGATCGTCTACCATGTTGGTGTATGCTACCAGGCGCGGCGTTAATGGATTTACCCTGGATCCTTCTATCGGCGAATTTTGTTTGAGCCACCCCGATATTAAATGCCCGCCAAATGGAAAGATCTATTCGGTTAACCACGGTAATTTTTTTCAACTAACCGAAGGCGTTAAAAAATATATTAACCTGTGCCAGCATAAAAATAAAGATAACGGTGGGCCTTATACGCAGCGTTATATTGGCAGCATGGTTTCTGATGTGCACCGTAATTTAATTAAAGGCGGCATTTTTATGTACCCCGGCACGATAGATAAACCAAAAGGAAAACTTCGTTTGTTGTACGAGTGCAATCCCTTTGCTTTTATAGTTGAAGTAGCAGGAGGCCGGGCAACGGATGGTGAAACGCGGATACTTGATATTGTGCCGACGGAACTGCACCAGCGTTCGCCGTTTTTTATCGGCAGCGAATTGATGATGGAGGAGTTGGAAAGTTGTATTCCGCAAAATGCGGAAAAATATAGCGCATGAACAAAGTAATTATTTCAGTAAAAGACCTGGTAAAAGATTATGGCAGTTTTCATGCAGTGAAAGGAATTTCGTTTGAAGTTTTTGAAGGCGAGATATTTGGTTTGCTGGGGCCTAATGGCGCAGGCAAATCATCAACACTGGAGATCATTGAAACACTGCGTGAAAAAACAAGTGGCACGGTGATCGTTGATGGTTTTGACCTTGACCGTTCGCCGAATGAAATAAAAAAGATCATTGGTGTGCAATTGCAAAGCAGCGGTTTTTATCCCAATTTAAATTTGCTGGAATTAATAAAATTATTTTCCGGGTTGTACAACCAGGAAGTGGATCCCTATGAATTGCTGGACCTTGTTAATTTAAGAGACAAGGCAAAATCGAAAGTAAAAGAATTAAGTGGTGGACAGAAGCAAAGGTTTTCGGTGGCAACCACCATCATCAATAAGCCCAAAATTGTTTTCCTGGATGAACCAACAACGGGGCTGGATCCGCAGGCAAGACGCAATTTATGGGACCTGGTAAAAGACATCAGGAACAAGGGAACAACGGTTATTATTACCACGCATTATATGGATGAAGCGGAATTTCTTTGCGACCGTGTAGCCATCATAGATTCTGGAAAGATTGTTGCGCTTTCAACTCCAGACCAATTGATCGACGAATTGGTAGCTACAGGGTTTGAAAGAAAAAAAGAAATGAAAAAAGCCAACCTGGAAGATGTGTTTATCAGCAGGACAGGTCATGCGCTGAAAGAAGAATAAAATAATTTAAAATGAATTTGCAGGAAAGATTAAAACAAAACATGATGGAAAAAATAAATAAGCAAAAAGAAGAAGGCGCTGCATTTTTAGCCGCCAATAAAGAGAACGAAGGTGTGATTGAATTGCCGGGTGGTATTCAATACAAAGTATTGCAGGAAGGAAAAGGAGAGAAGCCACGCTTGCAATCAAACATCAGGGCACACTACGCGGGTTCTTTACTTGATGGAAAAGAATTTGATTCTTCCTACAAAAGGAACCAACCCTTTGAAGCGCCTATTACCGCGTTAATTAAAGGTTGGCAAATTGCTTTACCTATGATGCCGGAAGGAAGCAAATGGCGCTTATGGATCCCATCGGAATTGGGTTATGGCGATCGCGGTGCAGGTGCAGGTATTCCGGGTGGTGCCACTTTAATTTTTGATATCGAATTATTGAAAATATTAAGCTAGTTTTTATGGAAGCAGATCTGCGTTATCCCATTGGACAATATGAGCCAAAAGTTTATTCCAATGAACTTAAAGAACAATGGTTGGCAGATCTGCATTTCTTACCGATAGCCATTGAAGCGGCCGTTAATAATTTAGATGAACGCCAGTTGCAAACGCCTTATCGAAATGAAGGATGGACCGTGCACCAGGTAGTACATCATGTAGCGGACAGTCATATCAATGCTTATTGTCGTTTTAAATTAGGCTATACAGAAGATAAACCGACGATTCGTACCTATGAAGAAAAGTTGTGGGCTACAACAGCCGATGTGCAACACTTGCCGATCAATATTTCTATTACATTATTGCATGCACTGCATTTAAGATGGCATGAGTTCTTGAAAAGCTTTTCTGAAAATGATTGGCAGCGCATGGTTTACCACCCGGAACATAAAAAAGAATTTACACTCTGGCATTTGTTGGGCATGTATTCGTGGCACGGGCGGCACCATGTAGCGCATATAAATAATTTAAGGGAAAGAATGGGCTGGTAGCAATGAGGTAATTTTTATTATGCATTATTGAATTTGTTGAAAATGAAATGGAAGGTTTTAGCATCCGAATATCTGCACAAACAGCCCTGGCTAAACATACGAAAAGATAAATGTGAATTGCCGAATGGTAATATCATTCCCACCTATTATGTCAACGAGTATCCTGATTGGGTAAATGCGTTTGCATTGACGGAAGACAACCAGGTTATCATGGTGAAGCAATACCGCCATGGTATTGGAACAGTGGAAATAGAAGTACCAGGTGGCGTATCAGAAGAAGGCGAAAGCCCGGAAGAATCTGTAAGGCGTGAAGTGAGTGAAGAAACCGGTTATGAATTTGAAAACTGGGTATACCTCGGAAAGGTCTGTGCCAATCCTTCTACTACCAATAATTTCACCCACATGTACCTGGCTACAGGTGGTAAAAAAACTGCAGAACAACAATTAGATCACCTTGAAGACCTTGAAGTTTTGTTCATGTCAATAGAAGAAGTTAAGAACCTGGTTAAAGAAAATAAGATCATGCAAAGCCTGCATGTCAATTGTATCATGTATGCATTGGATAAACTTAACGAGTTGAAGTATTGATCTTTTCTCTTTTTACTTCTGCAATTAAAAATATACTTCCACAAACAAGGACCAGGTCTTCGTTCGTGGCTTTTTCTTTTGCGGCTTTTAGTGCTTCATTCACATTGGTATATACTTCACCCTTTAATTGAAATTTATTGGCCATTGCTTTTAATTCCTTGCCCGGTAAAGCTCTTGGTATATCCGCTTCGGTAAAATAATAGGTTGCATTTAGTGGTAAGCGTTTTAAAATATCATCCTGCTCTTTGTCTTTCACCATGCCAATTACAATATGCAGATTTTCGAATGTTTCATTTTGTAATTGTAAAAGCAATTCATCTATCCCGGGTGCATTATGCGCCGCATCTAAAACTATTTTCGGTTGGTGGCTAATGATTTCCCATCTGCCGTAAAAGCCTGTCAATGATTTTACTTTTGAAAGCGATGCTTTTATCTTTTTCTTATCCAAAGAAAAACTTTGTTGCAAAACAGAAACAGATTGCAAAAAGGTACAGATGTTTTTGGTTTGATAAATTCCGGGCAGGTCTAAAGTATAAGTATTGGTTTCTTTAATTTCTTTTTCCAGGATGGTCATTTCCAGTTCATCATTCTTCCAGGAAAAATCCTGCACCAAATAATTATCCGAAGCAAA
>JAKFCI010000346.1:0-2631 GCA_036676725.1 Chitinophagaceae bacterium | reverse complement strand
TTTTTATAACCGTGTTCATTCATAAATTCTGTTATGGCGCTTCCAAATCCGCCAACAACAGTTCCATCTTCAACAGTTATAATTTTTCCGTAGTTACTTAGTGCTTCATGCAAAAGTTCAACATCAAGTGGTTTTGCAAAACGCATATCAAAATGGGCAGCATTAATACCTTCCGCTTTTAAATCCCTGATTGCAGAAGCTGCAAAATTTCCCGGGTGCCCGAAAGAAAGAATGGCAATGTCTTTTCCATCTTTTAATTTTCTTCCCTTCCCAATAGTAATTTCTTCCATTGGTTTTCTCCACTCTGGCATCACGCCTTCTCCGCGGGGATAACGAATTACAAAAGGAAGTTTAGTGCTTTCTAATTGTGCGGTGTACATCAGGCTGCGCAATTCGGCTTCATTCATTGGCGCACTAATGATCATGTTAGGAATACAACGGAAATAAGGAATATCATAAGCGCCGTGGTGCGTGGGTCCATCTTCTCCAACAAGCCCTGCTCGGTCTAAACAAAAAATGACAGGCAATTTCTGTATCGCAACATCATGCACAACCTGGTCGTAGGCACGCTGCATAAATGAAGAATAAATATTGCAAAACACTTTCAAACCTTGCGTTGCCATACCGGCACTTAAGGTAACCGCATGCTGCTCACAAATGCCAACATCGAAAGCTCTTTTTGGCATGGCATCCATCATAAATTTCAAAGAAGACCCGCTTGGCATTGCAGGCGTAATCCCTATGATCTTTTCGTTCTTTTCTGCTAATTCAACAAGCGTATGTCCAAATACGTCCTGGTATTTTGGTGGCTGCGGCAGGTCAAATTTCTTTTTATAAATTTCGCCTGTTATTTTATCAAACAAGCCTGGTGCATGCCATTTGGTTTGGTCTTTTTCGGCAAGCGTATATCCTTTACCTTTTACGGTTACAATATGTAAAATTTTTGGTCCGGGAATATCTTTAAGATCGGCGAGTGTATCTACCAACTTGGTGATATTGTGGCCGTCTATAGGTCCAAAGTAGCGCAGGTTTAAAGCTTCAAATAAATTACTGCTTTTAGTTACCATGCCTTTTATGCTTGCTTCCAGCTTGGAAGCCATATCTCTTGTAAACTTTTTACCAACCGGGAGTTTGCCCATCAACTTCCAGACATCATCACGAAATTTATTGTAAGCATGGGAGGTGGTAATGTCGGTTAGATATTCTTTTAATGCACCAACATTCGGGTCAATGCTCATGCAGTTATCATTCAATATTATTAATACATCTGCATCTGCAACACCGGCGTGGTTCATTGCTTCAAAAGCCATTCCTGCGGTCATTGAGCCATCACCAATAACGGCTATTGATTTACGGTCGGTTTCGCCTTTAACCTTTGCAGCCATTGCCATTCCTAAAGCCGCTGATATAGAAGTTGACGAATGCCCGACACCAAAAGTATCATATTCGCTTTCGCTTCTTTTTGGAAAGCCGCTTAACCCGCCATATTTACGGTTTGTTTGAAAATTATTCTTTCTGCCCGTTAAAATTTTGTGTCCATAAGCTTGGTGGCCAACATCCCAAACTAATTGATCGTAGGGTGTATTGTAAACATAATGCAGTGCAACGCTTAGTTCAACCACGCCAAGGCTGGCTGCAAAATGACCGCCGTGAACGCTGACTACATCAACTATATATTGGCGTAATTCTTCACAAACCTGGTGTAATTGTTCCTTAGGAACTTTCCTTAAGTCCTCCGGAAGATCAATTGTTTGTAAAAGTGGGCCAGGCGCTATTTGCATGTAAGGGGTTTAGGCAAAAATAAATGAACTTTCATTATATAGAGGTTGTATGCTTAATTGCTTAACAAATCGAAAAGAAATTGGTTGTTAAGGTAAATCGTTAACTATCCTTATCAAATTTCCTTCCATTTGTAATATAAAAAATTCGTTTTATGAAATACTCCCATTTGTAAAACTTATGTTCCACTGGTATATTTACTATCTTTCTTTAACAAAATAGCGTAATAGATTTGTACATATGAACCGTTTAAGGCTTTCGAGGTACTGGTTGTTTCAATTTGGTGGTTGGGGCAGTTTTGCATTGATCCATACTTTTTTTGCTTATTTTTTTGAGCGATTAACGGAAAGAAATGAAATAAATGACTTTTTCGGACGGCTAGGCATTTTTATCATTATTGGCATCTTGTCCACGCATTTAATGCGTTTTGTCATTATTAAATTAAATACCCTTCAAAAACCTTTCGATAGCCAGATCATCCAATTTTTGTTCATTACCCTTTTATTCTCCCTGGTTTCCTCTTATCTCTACGTCATCTTATTGTCCAATTATGGTTTATTAAAAGGAAGTGAGATTACCATTTACCAGAGAAACCTGTTCCTATTAATATTAAGTAATGCCTTTTATAATTTCTCTTTCTTTTTTATATGGAATCTAATTTACTTCATGTACCACTACGTTACCAAAAGCCGTAAGCAGCAGTTAGATACTTTGCAATTGGAAACAATGGTTCGTGAATTAGAATTAAAAACAATCAAAGCCCATATTAATCCTCACTTTATTTTTAACGCACTTAATAGTATAAGAGCGTTAATAGATGAAAATCCTGACCGGGCAAGAACGGCCGTTACC
>JAKFCI010000345.1:0-24777 GCA_036676725.1 Chitinophagaceae bacterium | reverse complement strand
GGCATGTTAAAATGTATACCTGCATCTGTTTTGTAAGCTGCGTCCTCCCAGTTCCATGCATCTAACTGCACTACCGAAGAAGCACCTGAAAGCAAACCTCCCTGCGGCACAACATTCACCAATAAAATACCACTCGAACGAAGCGTGTTGATCACTTTAGAATCGGTGTTGTAGGCAACTATTGAGCGAATGTTTGGATTCAACTCTCCTATTTCCTGAGCGTCGTTTGTTGCACGTACGCTATTGATCTCAACCAAACCCAAATTGCTTACTGGTAGTATTAATCCCGGGTACACTTGCTTGCCTTCGGCATTTACCGTTGTGGCACCAGCCGGCGCTGTAACGTTGGTTCCTACGGCCGCAATTTTTCCATCTGTAATAACAATTGATGCATTTTGCAAAACCTGCCCGTTGCCTACATGCACTGTAGCATTTGTAATAACGGTACTGCCTGTTTGCTTTGGCGTTGGATACACTGTTTCCTGAGCCATTGCATTCAGGGAAAAGAGTAATGTTGTATAAAGAAATATTTTTTTCATTTTTAAATTTTATAACTGCTACTAAATTAATTCTCCTCTGCATCTACCACCAACAAACCATGGCTATGCGCATGATCGCTACAAGTATGCATAATTTGATAACTTGGTGTAGCAGGATTAACCGGGGCACCACTGCGTTTTTCACCAACCATTTTCTTTACTAATCGATTGCGTTCTGCATCAACCGCTTTTTGCATCTGCTCGTCTTTCTGGCGGTCGAAATAAATTGTTCCATCAACAATGGTGTATAAAGATTTTGCATAAATGCTTATGGGATTGTCGCTCCATAAAACAACGTCGCCATCTTTACCAACTTTCAAACTTCCTACACGATCATCTACATGCAACATTTTTGCAGGATTTAAAGTAACCATTTTCAATGCTTCTTCTTCTGTTACACCACCATACTTAACGATCTTGGCAGCTTCCTGGTTAAGCCGGCGAGCCATTTCCGCGTCATCGGAATTGATGGCTACATTTAATCCAACTTTTTGCATAAGGGCCGCATTGTATGGAATGGCATCCTGCACTTCCATTTTATAAGCCCACCAGTCGGAGAAAGTAGAAGCGTTTGCACCATGTTCTTTCATTTTGTCGGCTACTTTATAGCCTTCAAGAATATGCGTAAACGTATTTATTTTATAGCCCATTTTATTGGCTACTTCCATTGCACTATTGATCTCACTTTGTACATAAGAGTGGCAAGTAATAAAACGTTTATTATTTAGAATTTCCACCAGCGCATCTAATTCAAGATCACGACGTGGCGCCACTGTACCCTTCTTTCCTTTGTTTGCTTCGTACGCTTTCCAACCACGCTGGTAATCTTTAGCACGGGTAAATGCATCTACCAATACTTGTTCAACCCCCATACGTGTATCGGGGTAACGATTGTTTTGCCCGGCTTGGGCAGGAGAACGTTTTACATTTTCTCCCAATGCAAATTTGATTTGTCCATCCCAATTTTTAAATTTCAATTCTTCATCATTTGCACCCCAGCGTGTTTTAATCAACTGAGTTTGTCCGCCAATAACATTTGCAGAACCATGTAAAATATGTGTTGTGGTAACTCCACCACTTAACTGGCGATAAATATTTACATCATCAGGATTTAAATTATCTGCAATACGCACCTCGGAAGTAACACTTTGTCCGCCTTCGTTAATAGATGCTGCAGCAATATGTGAATGTTCATCAATGATACCTGCTGTAACGTGTTTGCCTGTACCATCAATGACTTTCGCACCTGCTTCGGAAAGGCTTTTGCCAACTCCGGCGATCTTTCCATTACGAATCAATACATCAGCATTTTGAAGAATACCTTCTTTTTCATTTGTCCAAACCGTTGCATTTTTAATTAGGATGGTTTCTTGTTTAGGTGCATTTCCTTCTTCCCAACCAAATGGAACAGATGGATAAAGAACTTTACCTAAAGGAGCTGTTGGTTTTTTGCGGGCACTGTCTGCTTTTGCAACACCTGGCTGATCGTATGCCGCAGTCCATGTAATACGATTACCCAAACTGTCCTCACCTGTTCCACTCCATGCATCACCTGTAACGATACCACTTAAACGAAGATTTTCGCCGCCCTTTCTTTCAGGTGCTACATTGATACGCACCTGGCGACCATCAAAATAAAATTTAGAAGTGATGGTATCCTTTCCGCCAATTAGGTTTGCTGAAGAACTTGATTTAAAATCAAGAATATAATTTACCGGGCCTGTTGGCGTATTTAATACCAGCTTGTATGTCCCTTTTGGATCTTTCCAACTGTCATCCTTAACCGCATATTTATTTCCCTGCACCCAGTTTTGTAAGATGCTGGTTTTTTCATTGAAAACCGGTCCTGAAGTAATTAAAAAATTAGCCCATTTGCCAGTTTCCAAACTTCCAACCTGGTCGTACACACCCAGTGCAATTGCAGGCGTTTTTGTTAAAGCATTCATGGCAGCCGTTTCTGACAAACCATAATTTAGCGCTGAACGCAGGTTGGTAGAGAATGCTTTCGGATCGCGAACATCAGCAGCTGTTAAACAAAATGGGATGCCTGCTTTTTCCATTGCTGCAGCATTGGTAGGCGCCAATTCCCAATGTTTCATATCTTCTAAGGAAACAAAACGTGCATCTGCAGGATCTTCGACATCCTGTGCCTGCGGGTAGTTTAAAGAAAGAATAAAAGTAGCACCCGTACCTTTCATTTCTTTAATGCGCTGGTATTCGTTACCACCACCTTTAATAATATATTGAATACCTGCTTCATCTCCTATGCGGTCTGCTCTCAGGTTATTCCATTTGTCGCCGGCTTCAAATATTTGCGGCAAATTTTGAGCATCGTTCCATGCTTGTAAACTAAGGTTCAAACCTTCAGATGACGGTTTTGATTTATACCATTGCGCATCTAGATATGTTTGACGCAACAAAGCAATCATACCCATCATAGAGCCTGGGTAACTTTGCGTTGAACTTCCTTTATTGAAAGAATAATGTGCAGAAGCTTTATCTTTTAAAACCACGAAGTTTTCTTTTTCAGAAGCCAGGGAAACCAATGAACCGGTACCACGTGCAATACCATCTTTTACATGGGTCAACACTGTTCCGAATCCTGCATCACGCAAAGCCTTTGCCTTGGTATCATCAACGGCAAATACTTCCATTACATTCACATTGCTTTTAATTGCCTGGTTCCATCCATAAGCGCCTTTGGTTGCATTAGTCAATTGCGCCTGGCCAAAAAACCCACCACCAATAGGTCGCGGAGTTGGAGCCGGTGTTCCATAATCACTGAATATATCAATGAAGGAAGGATAAATAAATTTGCCTTTGCAATCTACTTCCACGGCGCCTGCTGGCAATTTTACATTAGTGCCAACAGTTGTAATTCTACCATCTTTAATTATCATGGTAGCATTGGTAAGTGTTGTAGTTGCATCCTTTACAATTGTTGCATTGGTAAATGCATAATGCCCATGCCTCGGATCGGCTACACCATTCTCGGGAAAGGTGCTTTGTGCATACACATTAATAGCAAACAGCAGGTAGCCGCAA
This sequence comes from Chitinophagaceae bacterium, assembly GCA_036676725.1. GTDB lineage: Bacteria > Bacteroidota > Bacteroidia > Chitinophagales > Chitinophagaceae > Flavisolibacter. The sequence goes on along the minus strand of JAKFCI010000345.1, from coordinate 21,193 downwards.
GCCATTAATAAGCTTCTTGTTTTTCTCATGTTCAATCCTTTTAAATTACTTTGTGGGGTTATAAGATGTTCTTTCGAGTTCCCTAAAAATAAATGTTTCCGATGAATATAAATTCTTTCATTGATCATACACTTTTAAAACCAACCGCAATTTTGCCTGAAGTTGATCGTATTTGTGCGGAAGCCATTGAATACAACTTCGCCTCTGTATGCATTCCTCCAGTTTACGTGGAAAGGGCGGCTGCAAATGTAAAAGGCAGCAAAGTGAAGGTTACAACCGTTGTAGGCTTTCCGTTTGGATATACTTTTTTAGAAACAAAAGTGGAGGAAACCCAACGAGCATTAAATTACGGTGCCCATGAAATTGATATGGTGATGAATATAGCTGCTTTAAAAAATGGTGATCTTGAATACTTGAAAAAAGAAGTGGCTGCCATATTGGGAGAAGTAAGAAATAACAACGCCATTTTAAAAGTAATTATTGAAAGTGGAATTTTAAGCGAGGCAGAGATCATTGCTTGTTGTGATATTTATGCAGAAAAGGGTGTGGATTTTGTGAAAACATCAACCGGCTATGCAGAAAAGGGCGCTACTTTAGAAGCAGTGCAACTAATGCGGCAACATTTGCCATCTGCTATAGGAATAAAAGCAAGTGGAGGCATAAAAACCTATGAATTTGCAAAACAATTAGTTGATGCCGGTGCAACACGCCTGGGTTGTAGTGCAAGCATTGCAATTGTTAAAGGTGAACCAGGGAACGAAGCCGGCGGTTACTAAAATTAAATTTGGAACTATTTTTGAAAAACTGTTGATACAATCTATAAGATGAAATTATTTTTTTTCGCCTTTACCCTTTTAATTGCACAAAATATTTTTGCACAGGATACAATGCGTTCGTCAAGTGAACAACAGACGGCATCTGTGATCGTGCATAAAGATGCCAGGATAGATGCGCTGATTAAAAAACAAGAAAGCATTAATACCACAACTAAAAAATCTTCGGCACGAACTGCAAGAGGCTACCGTATTTTAATTGTGAATACCAATAAACGTGAAGAAGCAATAGCTGCAAAAACAAAAGTTTACACGTTGTTCCCTGAATTAAAAGCTTACCTGTCTTACCAGTCACCTTATTTTAAATTGAAAGCGGGTAACTTTAAAACAAGAGACGAAGCAGAAAGATATCGCAAGAACATGTCTTCTATTTTTCCAAAAGGTGTTTTTATTATTAATGATATTGTAGAAGTGAAACCTGAAAAAGAAAAGGAAGAAGATTAACCATATTTAATTTTTTATTCATCCATTCACCTAAAGTGAATGGATTTTTTATTTATCAGCTATTAGTTTCAATTTTGCGCATTACCTTAAAGAATATGCTGCAGCAGAAAATAAAAGATCTAGCAAAAAAGTATGCGCCAGAATTTATTGAAGTGCGTCATTATTTGCATGCGCATCCTGAATTGAGCTACATGGAATTTGAAACATCAAAATTCATCCAGGAAAAATTATCTGAATTGGGCATTCCATTCGAAATTAAAGCAACCACCGGCGTCGTTGGTTTGATTGAAGGTAAAAACCCACAAAGCAGGATTGTTGCTTTACGAGCCGATATGGATGCATTACCCATAAAAGAAGAAAACAACATCAGCTATAAATCAACCAGCGAAGGTATAATGCATGCCTGCGGTCATGACGTACATACAACCTGCTTATTAGGTGCGGCTAAAATTTTGGCCGAAACAAAAAACGATTGGGAAGGTACTGTGAAATTGATCTTTCAACCAGGTGAAGAAAAAAACCCTGGTGGTGCCAGCATTTTAATAAAAGAGGGTGTTTTAGAAAAGCCGAAACCACAGTGCATTTTTGGTATGCATGTAAACCCGCAATTAGAAGTTGGATTATTGAGTTTCAGGAGTGGAAAAGTTATGGCCAGTGCCGATGAAATTTATATTACCATCAAAGGAAAAGGTGGCCATGCCGCCGCACCACATTTAACTACCGATACAATTTAAATAGCATCACAATTAATTGTCAGCCTGCAACAAATCATCAGTCGCAATAATGATCCATTTTCACCCTCTGTACTTTCAATAACTTCTTTCCAGGGTGGTTTTACAACAAACGTCATTCCTTCGGAAGTAAAGCTAATGGGCACATTTCGGGCAATGGATGAAGTATGGCGTTATAAAGCGCATGAATTAATTAGAAAACAAACAGAACAACTGGTAACCTCAATGGGTGCAGAGGTTGACTTGCATATTGACATAGGTTACCCGACTGTTTATAATCATGAAGCTTTAAATGATTATGCAAAAAATATTGCAGAAGATTTTATGGGTGCTGAAAGGGTTGGCGAAACCGAAATGAGAATGGGTGCAGAAGACTTTGGATTTTATTCGCAGATAATCCCCGGCTGCTTTTTCAGACTGGGCACTGCCAATAAAGAAAAGAATATTATTTCGGGCGTGCATACACCAACGTTTAATATTGATGAAAGTGCTATTGAAATTGGAATTGGAATGATGGCTACATTTGGAGCAACCGCATCTTTTGAAGCTTAGTAACTAATTACAAACTGTTTGCTGGAAAAACTAATACCATTATTGATTTCTGCAATGTAAATTCCTTTGGGCAGAGAATTTTCAAAAGAAATATTATTACTTCCTCTACCGATGGTTTTGGTGTGTGTTGCTATTACGCTTCCACCAGCATTATAAATAGTGATATTAACCCGGCCAAGTTTACTACTTGTAATATTCATATTTATTTGTTGCTGTGTTGGATATACAGAAACGAGTTTAAAAATATTTTTAAGATCAATAGCAATTTTTTTAACCGGTGTTATTGTATTAGCACCCCTTGCATCTACTAATTTTAAACGGTAGTAATTTAAAGCTTCTAAACTATTGTCTACAAACTTTTGCTGACTTGCATTTAAACTGGCAATCTTATTCCAGGTTAAATTATCAGTGCTTTTTTCAACTTCAATAAATTTGCATTCCGTTTCATTTTCAAGCACCCATTTTAAAATTATTGTTTCATTACTTAACACTGCATCCCATTCGCTGTATTTTACCGGCAATACATTGCCACTACCTGTGTTAAACAAGCCGGTAATAGCTATCAGGTCAATACCGCCCTGGGTTGTACCTGAAGATGTAGTAATAGGAAAAAAATCCTTGTTTGTATAATCAACCAAATCCGCAGGAGCAGCATTGACAGGCAAATCATAACCAAAAAGAGAATAACCATAAATGGTTTGCGAGGAATTTACACCGAGATCGGTAAATGAAATATATACACCTCCCCTTTTTTGATTGCCGGCTGTTGTTCTGTATAATTTTGTTTCATTTTCTTCTTTTCTTAAAATAGACCAGTTCAATGCAGAATTGGGCAGGTTACCATAATTATTTGAGCCAACTCTTAATATTGGACCAAATGCCGATGGATCGCCATTTGCATCAAGCGCAGTAATTGCAGCAACACAAAAAGGATCGTGAGCATTATCATCACCTCTTTCAAAAATGGCAAAACCCGATTCTGCCGGCAGGTTGGAGTTTACACCATCATTTACAATCCAGTCAACTCTTTCAATGTTATTATTATTACCCGAACCATCACCCTGGTTTCCGAATAAGTTATCGGTGCCTTTGTTTATTGTTTGTCCATTAAAGAACAAGTCCATTGAATCGGTATATGGTGGAAAAATACTGTAACGTCCAGGACCTTCAGAAGATTCCATCCACACCAAAGTGCGTTTGCCTGTTGTAATGTTATTATTTACCCTTCTTATTTTGGTGGTGCCATTATAAAATACATTGTAATAATATTGACCGTTAGGCAATGTAAAACCAACAAGCTTTTCTATATTATTTGTTGAACCTGATTGGTTACCGAAATGATATTTTTTTGAATTGAGGGAGTAGGTTGAACCCGTAGAAGATGCCTGGTAATTAGTAACTACACTTTTAATTGGTGTTTGGGAAATACTGTTTATAGTGATAAACAATAAAAAAGATAATACAAATATTAATGGTTTAGGACGGAACATTGGATTGGCTTCCTGACGAAACTAATTCAATAAATTTCAAAAACAAACCCATTCGTAATTTTTTCTAAAAATCAAATGGATTTACTTATGTATAAGAATGTTTGGATGGCTCAAATTAAAAGCACCCGGGTGAAGGGTGCTTTTTACTATAATAATAGGTTATGTCTATTGCCCGTGTACCTACTACTAGAGGATTGCTGGCTGGGAGCATTACTAGTAGCTGGAGCGTCTTTACCTTTTTCCTCAGAACCTTCTTTCCTTTTTTCTTGTTGCTGCTGGTAAGTTTGCTCGTGTGGCTGTTGACTTACCCTATTCGCATCTTTTGCTTTTTTGTTGGGATTGTCTGCCATAATATTATATTTTCCTAATATGCTTCAAATGACATGCCACAGGCACCTCATCCTTTGTCTTTTTTATACTTCATATCTAAAAAACCAACAAGGGTAAACAATGCGAAATATCCTATAGAATTTATTTCATGATTTTCTAAAAATGGTCTTCCCTCTTTCATATTCATGAGGGTAAGAATAGGGTGCGCAAAGGGCATTTTATAAATATGCTCCCAATCAAATCCAAGTGCTATTAACGAACCAACCAAAAGCGCCAGCCCTATACCAAGGGGGGCAATAAAATTTTTAAATCGCAAAGCAATAAAATACATAATGGCGCTAATACCTAAAATAGAAATGTAAATTTTAAAGTTCAATTTTAGCAAGTTTCCCCAGTCGATGCTATTATCTAGAAAAGTAAATTTTGAATGAATGAGATTTACAACCACACCCGAAAGGATCATGAGCGCATTAAAAAGCAAGTAAAAGAAAAAGATCATCAGGTGAATGGTGACAAACTTAGAAAAATAAATATTCGTTATTGACCGTGGCGATGCAAATACCTGCTTCCACGTATTGCTCCTGTATTCAATATGCGGAATTAAAGTGCAGATAAGAATAACATACATAGGAAATAAAAATGCAGCTAATGCCTGCCATCCGAAGTAGAAATGTGTTTGCCAGGGCGTAGCGGCTAAATTTTTATAAGCCCCCTCTGGTTTTAATGCATAGGCCAAGAAAAACAAACCCGGAATTAATGCGGCGCCTAAAACACTTAACCAAAAAGAAGCAGTTCCTTTTGTCTTAAGTAATTCGGTTTTGGTTGCAATGTAAAAGTTCATATTATTTAGAAGTTATGTCAATGAATAATTGTTCAAGATCTTGTTGTTGCGGCTGCAGGCAATAAACATCAATGTTGTTGAGCATTAATTTTTTATTGATGTAGGCAGTTTCGGGTTTGTTTTGGTAAGGCAACAAAATGTGACCGTTCACACGTTCAATTGTGTATTATTCCTGCAATAAGCTAATCGCTTTTTCATTATCAGCAGTTTCTATTTGCAAAAAGCTTTGCTTTGATTTTAGGCCCTGCAGTTCGCTTAAAGTTCCCTGGAATAAAAATTTTCCTTTGTGAATGATGCCTACATGCGAAGCCATTCTTTCCACTTCCGCCAAAATGTGGCTGGAAACCAAAATGGTTACACCAAACTCTTTATTGAGTGTTTTAATTAATTCTCTTGTTTCAATAATTCCGTTTGGATCCAAACCGTTTGTTGGTTCATCCAATATCAATAATTCGGGCTGGTGCAATAAAGCCACGGCAATGGACAACCGCTGTTTCATTCCCAGGGAAAATTGTTTTGCCTTTTTCTTACCCGTATACCCCAATCCAACCATCTTCAAAACTTCGCCGATCCTGCTTTTATCAACGCCATAAGTTAGCCTGTATATTTCCAGGTTTTCTTTGGCTGTAAGATGGAGGTATAAAGATGGTTGCTCAATCAATGAACCGATCTTCTTTAAGATCTCCAACCGATCTTTCATAATATCTTTTCCAAAAACTTCGATAGCGCCATTTTGATTTTTAAGTAAACCAAGCACCAATCGAAGCGTGGTTGTTTTACCGGCACCATTTGGACCAAGAAACCCATAAATGCTTCCTTTAGGTACTTTAAGATTTACATCCTGCAAAGTTTTCTGTCCACTACCGAAAGAAAAATTCAGGTTCGTGGTTTTTATAATTAAATCACTCATGAGCAGCGGGTTTGATTTTTATTTAAATATTTTTTAGCCTGGTACGATGATGAATAAAGTTTGTATTAATTGCACTACATGATTATTGTCCTATCCTTTCCTGTTCTTCATTTGCACTACCTGCGGTTCTCTTTACCGGTGCAATTTTTTTCCCTTTGCTAAAGCGGTAGGTAAAGCCGATTGATGCAACCCGTGATTCATTTACCTGCTGGATATTAAAATCTACATTGGCGTACCTGCTTTCACCCCTGAACCTTTGCGAGTAAAAAATATCACGAACGCTTAAACGAAGTGTACCTTTTCCTTCCATTACTTGCTTGCTCAGGCCTGCACCCATAAAGCCAATAGCCTTTGCCTTCATTACACCTTCGAGCCAGCCGCTTCGGACCCTGCCGTTTATTTCTGCTGTCAACGTGTTATTTACTTTAAACTGTTGCGTTCCGGTAATGACAAAACTATTGGCGGAAAGATCAATTGGCGCATCGCTAACAGTACCTTTATAGTTATTATTAAATACATTGATGTTGATGCTGCTTGTCCACCATTTTGTAACAGGATGGTTTGCATTAATCGATAATCCAAATTGCCTCAGTGACGCAATGTTGGAAGGCGTTTGATATGCTTCTTCTCCTTTTTGTTGTATCACACCTTCAATAAGATCATTGATAAAACTATAGTTAATAGCGGTGGTTATTTGGTTTTTCCATGTGTGTGATAGTTCTATGGTGTGACTAACCGAAGGCTTTAATTCCGGGTTTCCCTGGCTATAGGTGTACCTGTCAATAAACTTAATAAAAGGATTAAGCATTCCGTAGTCGGGACGGCGTAACCTTCTGCCAAAGTTTGCAGCGAAGTTGTTTTCATCATTTGCTTTATACTGAAAGTAGGCAGTGGGGAACAGTTGCGTGTAATCCCTTTTAAAATTTTCGCCTGTGGTTAACTGCTTTCCATTTGCAACCGTATTTTCTAAACGCAAACCAAACTGTGCACTCCATTTTTTGGAAAGCTGTGTACTTAGGTTTACATAGGCGGCGTTTACATTTTCTTCGTAAACAAAATGGTTGCTGCGTTTAAAATCGTGAACGATCCTTCCATATTGGATGCTGTCATAGTTTGCATCATTATCCGTTCTTACAAAACTACTTTTTATGCCGGCTTCAAATTTTGACCCTTTTTTCAGCGGATGTAAATAATCCACTCTTGCGCTGTACACTTGTATGTCTTGTGGCAGGTCGCCCATTAATGTATCTGCTTTTTTGAAAGCGCTTCCGGCTGCATCTTTGTATGAGTTCACCATGTATTGGTCTGTACCCGAGCCGTAGGTTAAAAAGTCGATATCTGATGTAAGTTCTTTACCACTCTTATCAAGCACTGTTCGAAAGTTTAGGTTGGTACTAAAGCTTTTCCATTCAGTAGTGTTGTCAACGGTTGCTTTTGTAACGCTTTGCAGGTCTTTGGCACCATTAGAAATGTTTGTTGTATTTACATGGTTTGAAGATGAAGGACTGGTAGTGCTATTCAAAACAATACCAAATGTTGTTTTTTTAGTTGCAAAAAAATCAAGACCGACTTTTGCATTATACGAATTGCCCTCATTGATCCTCTCTGCCTGTTGATCGAAAATGTTTTTAATTACGTTTGAATTGTTATCAAGGATGTTCCGTTGAATATTCATGTTGCCAAAGCCCTTGCGATAATTGTGACTTAAGTTGGTGAACAGGTTTATTTTCTTTTCCCTGTAATTAAAATTAAAACCTTCGTTTGTTTTAGGGTACCGCCCTTGTGTAAAACCTACAGTGAAGGAACCATTATAGCCCGTCGTGGTTGTTTTCTTAGTTTTTATATTGATGAGACCTGAAGTGCCTGCTGCATCATAACGTGCAGGCGGGTTGGTCATGATTTCAATTTGATCTAATTGGTTAGAACTCATGTTACGCAGCAGGTTTGCAAGGTCTGCGCCGCCTAACTGGGTAGGTCTTCCATCTACCATAACCAACACACCTTCCTTTCCTTTCAAACTGATATTGCCATCCCTATCAACTGAAATGCCGGGGGACTTCTCCAATACCTCCAATGCTGATGTACCAATATTTGTAATTGCCGCATCTACATTTACTACTGTTCTGTCAATTTTCTGTTCAATTAATGGACGTTTTGCTGTGACTGTAATGCCAGCCAAATCTTTATTTAAAGTATATAAAGAGATAACCGGAAGTTGAACTGTTTGGTGCTGCGGGTTTATTTCAATCATGTTAGAGTAAGCCTTCTGATGACCGACTGCCGTTACAGAAACGAGATACTTTCCATCCCCTACGTTTTCAAATGAAAATATGCCTGCTTTATTAGCTACAGTAAGTTTAATGGTTGCAGAATCTTTTGCACGTAAAAGACTTACAGTTGCGCCTTCTATAGGTTTTTCAGATTTTACGACACTGCCCGAAATTTTACCCAAATTTTGTGCAATGGCAGTAGAGATAAACAGTAGCAATGACGCCAATAAAATGGATGACTTCATGATAGTTATTTTAAAAGTTTTTGTATGCTAATGATGTAAGTTTAGGCAAAGGGCTTCCAGCAGACCTACTTCTGCAGGTCTCTTAATCTTAGGTAAAAGAAAAAATTAAGATTTGTTGGTTAATATTAGTGTCGACTTAATGCGCCGCAGCATTGAATTTGGCTTTAAATAAATGTTTGGTTTGAAGTGAGATTTGTGAAGCGCTATCAGTTATAATGTTTAATTCTTCAATGCTTCCTTCAGTGTCGACAAAAGAAGATTTTTTTAAGGTTGCATCCATGTTTTTAATGGCAACATTCTGCAACTCGACATTCGATTCATTCTCTGCAAATAGCTTTACATCTCCAAGTTGCAATGGGCTTTCATGGCCTTCAAAAATGATCCTTGATTTATTTAGATGCAAGGATAATGGGAAAATGGATTTGAATTTATTGTAAGCTTGAAAAGACAATGAGGAATTTACCGCGTTCACATCAGCACCTTGCGGTACAAAAACAGATAATGGTCTAAAATATGTATTAGGATGCTTGGACACATCAGGGCCTGTTAAATGCAATGTATCGCCACTTTGTGAAAGCGAAATTTCATCCATCCATTCCTTATCCATACTTTCTACCCTGGCGGTATCGGCAAATGAAAGCCGCACATTATTTACATTTTTTACCGATACAAACTTTATATGCGGAAAGGACTGTAATGACATTGGCTGCAGATCATCTTCTTCATTGTAAGCAGTAAACGCACCGGTTTTATATTTGGCAAACAAACCAATATGCACGGCAGTTAATAATAAAACAGCAGTTAAAAAACCACCCAATAATATTTTGTTGCTCTTTTTCATAATAAAAGCTTTTAAGGTTTTAGCTGAAATTTTGTTTTTTGAATTTTTCAAACCGGGGTTTTAATTCTTCTACATCCATTCCCAGTAAATACATGTTCCTGAATAACGCAGGTAATTCCTTTTCAATAAATTCTGTTTTGCGATATTGGGCAACGTGTTTTGGCGCATCAGTTGATACAAAATATCCTATACCTCTTTGGTTGTAAATGATATTCTGTTGTTGCAAAAACTCAAAGGTGCGCATCACTGTATTTGGATTGACCTCCAACTGCATGGCCAATTCTCTTACAGCAGGTATGCGTTCGTCCACCTTCCATTGCTTTAGCAAAATGCGCTCGCAGATGAAATCTGCAATCTGCAGGTATATAGCTATTGAATCTCTGAATTGCATAATAATTATTTTAAAGCCTAAACTTGTTTTTCTTTCAACCGGAAATAAGTTGCGGTCCACAATAAAGGCATCACTGCGTACATAAATAAAAACTTTAACCCAGAACCAATCCATGTTGGCAGTTGCACCAATTGATCATTTCCATCCTGAACAATGCGGTAAGAAGTCAAAAAGCCTTTATGGTAGCTGCCGTTAGGTAAGAGTTCTTCACTAAAAAAATAAATTAGAAAAAACAGGGTAAGAGATACGATAAAGACACTGATTGCGGTTTTAATAAAACTGTACTTTTCAAAGTAGATGGAACCAAGCAAAAAAGCAGACTGTACCGTAAAGAAAATAAGAAAGAAATAAAAGTTTACATTTCCATCACCATCTAATTCTTTAGCAGTAAAAACATTTACAATAGTTGCTGCACGGTCTGTACTATAGCTTGGGTGAGCTGCGTTTGCTACTGATACCATAATGATATCTGCGAGATAAAATACTGCTGTAAAAACAATAAAAAATAAAACAATCACGTAAAAGAAAGCACACAATAATTTTTCTAAACCCGATGCTGGAATTAATAAAAAATTAGAGGCCTTTGATCTTGATCCCAGGTCTTTAAAATACTGGCTTGCATAAAATGTCCCTACGCCAAATAGAGAAAATAAATAAGTAACCTGTTGAATTCCTCCAGCCATTGGGTAATGCGCATCTGTCAGCATTATAAACAAAAACCACACGATCAATAACCCGATCATGGCAACAACTGATAATAAATAGCGTTTTTTATTTTCTGCCCAATGCTTTGCTACCAGTAAGCTAAAGCGTTCGAAACTAAAAGTTTGGTTCATACAAAAAATTTAGGATTGAAATAATGTGGTAATTTTTTTACTGTTGGTAACAATGGCTTTATACAAAAGCTCAAGGTCTAATTTGGTTTCTTCCCCATCGTAATTGGGTGTTACCACAATATTTCCTTTTAAGGACGATTCATTATAAAAAGCATCTTCAAGTTGTTCGCCTTCATAAGCAAAACGAAAAGAAAGTTTCTTTGTAATGTCTGCAACATTTTGATCAAACAAAATCTTTCCTTCATCAATTACAGTAATACGATCGATCAGGTTTTCAAGGTCTTTTACCTGGTGCGTACTGATAATAATACAGCGCTGATCATCTAAGGCTTCAGCTAATACTTTTCTAAACTGGCTTTTGCTCATAATGTCCAAACCATTTGTTGGTTCATCCATTAATAAAAGTTTGGAGTTGGTAGCCAGTGCAAATGAAATAAGTACTTTCTTTTTTTGACCATAGCTCATATTTTGCAGCGTACTGTCAGATGGTATTTGGAATACAGAAATATAATTCTGAAATTTCTGGCGATTGAAACGGGTGTAAAAAGGAGAATGGTGTTTGATGAAATCCTCTATAGAAATATCTGGCAGGTAAAATTCTTCAGGTACCAAAAAAATGTCTTGCAGGAAAAAAGGTAATCTTTCAAAAGGTGTAAAGCCATTTACTGAAAGTTTTCCTCCAGTAGGAAAAAGCAATCCGGCAATATTTCGCAACAAAGTTGATTTTCCAGTACCATTTTTTCCAAGCAGCCCATATACATGCCCTGCATTAAATTCAAGGTTCAAACCATCAAAAACAGGCTTTTTCTTATAAGCAAATGAAAGGTTTTGAATAGAAATCATATAAGAGTGATTTAGTGTACTACTTAAATAGTACACTACGAAGATAGAGGCGAATTTTGTAATTCCAAATATTTTAGAAAATAATGGGTTGAACGGTTAAATAAATCCACCGTTGATTAATTTGTATTTTGCAGCGGAAAATTCAGCAAGTTTTAGCGTTCAAAGCGTAATGACCGGCGCTCTAACAAAGCACCAATGCTTGAACCACCACGAAAAACCAGAAACGAGTACAGGTATTATGCAGAAGGATTTAAGAAAACAACAGGCCCTGGAATACCATTCTAAAGGGAAACCAGGCAAAATAGAAGTAGTGCCGACCAAAGAAGCCAAAACGCAAAGAGACCTTTCTTTGGCTTATTCTCCGGGTGTTGCCGAACCATGCAAAGAAATAGCTGCCCATAAAGAAAATGTTTATAAATACACCGCCAAAGGAAACCTGGTTGCTGTTATTAGTAATGGTACGGCAGTTTTAGGCTTAGGAGATATTGGCCCTGAAGCCAGCAAACCCGTTATGGAAGGTAAGGGCGTACTTTTTAAAATATTTGCTGATATTGATGTTTTTGATATTGAAGTAGCTGAAACAGATCCTGAAAAATTTGTTCAAATTGTAAAGGCACTGGAACCGACTTTTGGCGGCATTAACCTGGAAGATATAAAAGCACCTGAGTGTTTTTATATTGAAAAAGCCTTAAAAGAACAATTGAGCATACCAGTTATGCACGATGACCAGCATGGTACTGCAATTATCAGTTCTGCCGCATTGATCAATGCATTATTGATTCAAAAAAAGAAAATTGATAAAGTAAGGTTTGTTGTAAATGGCGCCGGCGCAGCAGCAATGGCATGTATGCAATTGTATGTTTCGCTGGGTGCAAAGCCAGAAAATTTTTATGTATTTGATATTAAAGGCCCATTGCATAAAGACCGTGATGACCTTGAAGAATTTAAAAGGAAGTTTGCCAATGCACCTATCGATTGTTCGTTAGACAAAGCCATGAAGGGCGCTGATGTTTTTTTGGGACTAAGTGTTGGTAATGTAGTATCAGCGGATATGGTAAAAAGCATGGCAAAAAACCCTATTGTTTTTGCCATGGCCAACCCTGATCCTGAAATAAGCTGGGAAGAAGCAACAGGATCACGCAATGACCTGATAATGGCAACCGGAAGAACAGATTTTGCAAACCAGGTTAACAACGTCTTAGGGTTCCCTTATATTTTTCGTGGTGCTTTGGATGTTCGTGCCACGCAAATAAATGAAGCCATGAAACTGGCTGCTGTAAATGCTTTGGCGCAACTGGCGCAAACACCAGTACCCGATATTGTGAATCTTGCTTACAATACAAAAACAATAACCTTTGGCAGGGACTACATCATTCCTAAACCACTTGACCCAAGATTATTGGCTACTGTTGCCCCCGCTGTTGCAAAAGCTGCAATGGAAAGTGGTGTGGCACAACATCCTATTTCTGACTGGGAAGGTTACGCAAATGACTTAAACAGGAGATTAGGACTAGACAACCAGGTAATTCGTGCATTAGGAAGCAAAGCACGCCGTGGACCAAAACGAATTGTTTTTGCAGAAGCAGAAAATACAAAGATTTTAAAGGCAGCACAAATAGTAATGGACGATGGAATTGGCTACCCGATTTTATTAGGTGACGAAACCAAGATCAGGACCATAGCCAATAATAATGGAATTGATTTGGAAGGAATTCCAATTTACGATCCGCGTAGTGATGCAATGGAAGAAAGAAGGAACGTGTATGGCGAGTTGTTCTTCACAAAAAGAAACAGGAAGGGTTTTAATTATTACGAGTCGAAAAAAGTAATGAAGGACCGTAACTATTTTGGCTGCATGATGGTGGAAACCGGCGAGGCCGATGCCATGATTTCTGGTCTTTCTAAAAATTATCCCGATACAATACGGCCAGCAATTTATTGTATTGGTATGGAAGAAGGCGTGAAAAGGATTGCCGGAATGTATTTGATGCTGACAAAAAGAGGACCTTTGTTTTTAGCAGATACGACCGTAAACTTTAATCCAACGGCCGAAGAACTTGCCGAAATAACGTTATTGGTTGCCAAGGAAGTGCGCCATTTTAATATTACGCCCCGTGTAGCTATGCTTAGCTATTCAAATTTTGGCAGCTCCACTTCCGCGGAGGCGCAATTGGTGGCCGAAGCCAGGCGTATTGCAAAAGAGCGAATGCCTAATTTGGTTGTCGATGGAGAAATGCAAGTGAGTATGGCTTTTAATAACGATCTATTAAAAGAAAATTACCCGTTTAGCGAACTGGTAGGTAAAGATGTAAACACACTTATTTTTCCAAACCTTGCAGCAGGTAACGTAGCTTACAACCTTTTAAAGGAAGTAGGTTCGGCAGATGCCATTGGCCCAATTTTATTGGGTTTAAAAAAACCTGTTCATATATTGCAATTAGGAAGCTCTGTGCGTAGTATTGTAAACATGGCCATGGTAGCAGTAGTAGATGCCCAGATAAAAAATCAATCAGCAACAGACGAAATGATTAAAAGATCACCGTGGTGGAAAAGATTAAAACGTAAGTCAGAGTAATGAATTATATAAAGAACTCATTGTCAGATGTGGGCAGGTTTTTCCTGATGCTTAAAAGCATGTTTTCCAGGCCGGAAAATATGAAAATGTACTGGAAGGAATTCATGCATCAATGTTCAGAAATCGGAATTGGCGCACTTGGAATTGTAGTGATCATATCATTTTTTATTGGTGCCGTATCAACAATTCAAACGGCTTACCAGTTAGTTAGTCCGTTAATTCCATTGTCAACTATTTCACAAATTGTTCGCGATACTGTTATTCTTGAATTTGCACCTACCTTATGTTCTATTGTACTTGCCGGTGTTATTGGCAGTAAAATAGCCGGAGAGTTAGGAAACATGCGGGTTTCAGAACAAATAGATGCTCTGGAAATAATGGGCATCAATACAAAAGCCTATTTAATTCTACCAAAAATCGTGGCCGCACTAGTGGTAATTCCTATGTTGATCGTACTGGCAATGATCTTAGGTATTTTTGGTGGTCGTGTGGCTGGTGGCATGTCAGGCATTATACCCGCCGAAGTTTTTGATAAAGGATTGAGGGAAGGATTTGTTGCCTACAATGTATTTTTCTCTATTGTAAAAGCATACACATTTGCATTTATCATTGCAAGCATTCCTTCTTACTTTGGTTATCATGTAAAAGGTGGTGCGTTAGAAATTGGCAGAGCCAGTACAAAATCTGTAGTGGTTAGTTGTATTCTTATTTTGTTTGCAGACTATGTTTTATCTGCACTATTGTTATAATTATGATTGAAGTAAGAGATTTAAAAAAAGGTTTTGATGGCAAAATGGTCTTAAATGGTGTCAGTGCCATAATGAAGGCAGGGCAGTGCAATTTGATCATTGGTAGCAGTGGTAGTGGTAAAACGGTTTTAATGAAATGCCTTGTGGGACTATTTGCTCCGGATAGTGGTGATATTCTTTATAGCAATGAGAATTTTACCAAAATGAACGTAGTAGAGAAAAAGGAAATTCGCAAACAAATAGGAATGCTATTCCAGGGCTCCGCACTTTTCAGCAGTATGTCGGTTGAAGAGAACATCATTTTTCCATTGAATATGTTTACAAAAGATACCCATAAACGTAAACTGGAAAGAGTGAACGAGGTATTGAAAAGAGTAAACTTAGAAGGCGTAAATAAAAAATTTCCCGCAGAACTAAGTGGTGGTATGATGAAACGGGTTGGTATTGCAAGGGCTATCGTACTTAATCCAAAATATTTATTTGTAGATGAACCCAATTCCGGCCTGGATCCCCAAACATCCGGATTGATTGATAAATTGATCCAGGAGATCACTTTGGAATATAACATCACAACGGTGATCAATACCCACGACATGAATAGTGTTATGGAAATTGGTGACAACATTGTGTACATGTACCAAGGCGAAAAAGAATGGGAAGGAAATAATAAACAGATCATTTTCAGTAAAAATCAACGTCTCAATGATTTCATATTCGCATCAGAATTTTTAAAAGATGCAAAAGACATGCGCCAGTTAGAAGAAACCGGTAAGATTGCTAACGACCGCAACATGGAAGAACTTACGCATGATGACGCACCAGAATTAGTGCCTCCGCAAGATGAAGAAACGGTCAAAGAAAATAATGCCTAAACGATTTCCTCTTATTGTTATAATAACAATTTGGTTTTATCTTTCTGGCAAATTTTTATATGGAATCAACCTACCAATCTACTGACTTATTTGACCAGCAACAACCCAAAGGCTTGCCTGGCATGCTTAACGTGCTAACCATCTTAACTTTTATTGGATGTGGAATTGCCTACATCAGCTCCATTATAAGTTTTTTTTCTGCTTCCAACTATGAAAAGAATATGGCAGAAATGGAAGAACTGCAGGATAACATGGGTGATAATGAATTGGCAAATTCAATGATGCAAGGATCTGTTGACATGATGCAAAAATCTTACGATTACAGGTACATAATTTTATTATCAGGCTTATTGTTCACAACCCTGTGTTTGATCGGCGCATTGCAAATGCGTAAATTAAAAAAGAGTGGGTATACTTTATATGTGATCGGAGAAATTGCACCCATAGTAATTATGGGCGCATTAATAGGTTTTAGTCTTGTGGGTGGACTTACCATCCTTATGTCATTAGTCTTTGCAGTGGTATTTGTTATTTTATATACTACGCAGCGAAAATACCTCGTCAATTAATTAATAATTTTTGATATTAAAGCCGGTGTTCGCACTGGCTTTTTTGTTTTTATAAACTTGCAGGTAAATCATAATTATACTTGAACCTTATCTTTGCAGCATGCTGAATATTTCCTTACGTGGGCAGAAGATGCCTCCCTCTCCTATTCGCAAATTGGTACCTTATGCCGAAGCTGCTAAAAAAAGAGGCATTCATGTTTATCATTTAAACATTGGCCAACCCGATGTTGAAACACCGCCTGCAATTTTAGATGCAGTAAGGAAGGCAGATATTAAAGTTTTAGAATACAGCCATAGTGCCGGTAATGAAAGCTATCGACGAAAGTTGGTGCAGTACTATAAAAAAGTAGGTATTGATGTAAATTTTGACGAGATCATCATTACCACTGGTGGTTCGGAAGCCATCATGTTTGGATTTTTTACCTGTTTAAACCCTGGCGACGAAGTAATAATTCCTGAACCATATTATGCAAATTATAATGGCTTTGCCGTGCAGGCCGGTGTTAATGTAGTACCTATCACTTCTTATATTGAAAATGGTTTTGCCTTACCACCCATTTCAGATTTTGAAAAAGTAATTACAGAAAAAACAAAGGCAATTGTAGTTTGTAATCCTAATAATCCAACGGGTTATTTATATAGCCGCGAAGAAATGGAAGCATTAAAAACCATTTGCCTGAAGCATAACCTTTACCTTTTTTCCGACGAGGCTTACCGCGAATTTTGTTATGACGGCGCCTACATCAGCGCTTTGCATTTACAAGGAATGGAACAGCACGTGGTTTTAATGGACACCATCAGCAAACGCTATAGTGCCTGTGGCGCAAGACTTGGCGCATTGGTTACCAAAAACAAAACAGTACATGATGCGGCTATGAAGTTTGCACAAGCCCGCTTAAGTCCCCCGGGCCTGGCACAAATAATGGGCGAAGCTGCTGTCGATCTTGATGATTCTTATTTTGACGCACCAAAAGCAGAATACCAGGCACGCAGAGATTTATTAGTAAGCAGGTTGAATAAAATGGAAGGTGTATTCTGTCCAAACCCTGGTGGCGCTTTTTATGCAATTGCCCGTTTACCTATTGAGGATGCAGATGATTTTTGCCAGTGGTTACTCGAAAGTTTTTCTTTTGGCGAAAGAACGGTTATGCTTGCACCGGCAAGTGGATTTTATGGGACAGAAGGTTTGGGTAAAAATGAAGTGCGACTAGCTTATGTACTCAACAAAACAGATTTAAATAGGGCAATGGATTGTTTGGAAGAAGCATTAAAGCAATACACAATTGAAAAAGGTACAACTGTAAATGCATCACAGCAAGTGGTTGGTTAGCAACCCACTGTGTATTTTCCTACTCATTCCCTTTCCTCAAAACATTAATAAAGCCTGGCATCCTAATGCAAGGCTTTTTATTTTAACTGAGAATCAGTTAGTTATGGGCATACTTATTGCGGCTTTCACTAATATTGATTGAGCATCATTTTTTTATAATTTGAATAAAATAATTTCTATGGCACATAATGAACAATATGGAAGCTGGCATGCAGATAACGAATTTCAACCACACGAAGGCAGTGGTGTAATTAATGTTGGAAATAATGAACGCATCGTAAGTGCCGCTCTTGGCGCATTTCTTCTTTCTTCAGGTTTAGGAAATATTTTAAAACACCCGATTGAAGGTTTGGTAAAAACCGCTTTAGGTGGCTTGCTGCTTTACAGGGGTGCATCTGGCAATTGCCCTGTCTATACAAGTATGGGCAAAACTAAAGGTGTAGAACATACTTCGGCAGTGAATATTCGTACAAGCTTGATCGTTAACAAACCAAAGGATGAAGTTTACGCTTTCTGGCGCAAGCTTGAAAACCTTCCCTTATTTATGAAGCATTTGGCTTCAGTAACAGAAATTGATAATAAACATTCTCATTGGGAAGCGATCATTCCAGGTAATATCGGAAAAGTAAAATGGAATGCAGAAATTGTTAAAGAAGAAGAAGGTTATATGATCGGTTGGCAATCCATTCCAAATTCGATGGTGAACAACGCCGGTAAAGTAACTTTTAACGATGCACAAAACGGACAGGGAACAGAATTGGAAGTCGTTATTTCTTATCATCCACCTGCAGGCGAATTAGGTGCAGGCGTTGCAAAATTGATCAACCCGGTTTTCGAAAAAATCATTCGCCAGGATGTAATGAATTTCAAAGATTATATCGAAACAAAACACAACGTTCGACCTGGTACCAATTATAGTACAGGATCAAACCTTGGTACTGAAACAAAACCAACTATGAGTACCCAGGGACAAAATAATAATTGGCAGAACGAAGGAGTTTAAATTATTTCATATCAGATATTATTTATCGTGATCATCTGACAAATTACGAAGTGGTAAAGACTAATCTTTACCACTTTTTTATTACCCTTAAGGCAAATTTGATTTTATTGTAAAACAGTGAATGCTTATTTTTGCACCCCCTTTAGCAATTTGGTTAAAAATTGTGGTATAAGCCGAGGTAGCTCAGCTGGTTAGAGCACAGGATTCATAACCCTGAGGTCGGCAGTTCAAGTCTGCTCCTCGGTACGCTTTAAAGCCTGGTCACGTTTACGTGGCTGGGCTTTTGGCATTTACAGACCTCCGTAACGACCTAAAAAGGTACCAAATCGAGGAGGTTTCTATTTTATTCAGGGTTGAACCTAAATCTCTAAACCTCTTGGTAGAAGCAACTTTCAAGGAATGGGATTCAACTCCTGCAGAACTCCTATCAATTGTAAACCTTTTTTCTCCTCATCAAAAATTTATCAAATGAAAATTCTATTCTGGCTATATAAATCCAAAATTTCTAAAAAAGAATTAATCCCCATAATGATGCGTATTACAATAAAAGGAGCACGTTCTAATTTCCCCACGCATGTTTTAATTGAAGAAAATCAGTGGAATCATCCTAAGCAGGAAATCAAAGGCTCAGGACCACTAACGGAAAAATATAACCAGTGCCTCCTGGACCTTAAAATCAAATCCTGGGAAGCCTTTAATAACTATACTACAGACAATCAGCTACCCACTCCCAGCATGATTAAAGACTATATACATGGAACGAAGAAGACTAATTATTCATTTGTAGAAAGCATTGATGCACATATCATGCAACTAAAGTCCCGTGTCGGCTATGATATAGCCCCTTCAACGATAAAAAATTACGAATCCTGTAAAAGAAAAGTTGTTGATTTTATATCAGCAGAACTTAGGAAGGAAGATATTTTACTTTCAAGTATCAATCATCAGTTTATTGTTAACCTGGATGTATTCTTAAGAGTGAAAACAGGCCTGCATAATAATGGGGTTGTCAAAATAATGCAACAATTAAAAAGAGTTATCAAGGTGGCTTTGCATAATGAATGGATAAACAAAGATCCTTTTACAAATTACCAGTGTAAAATAATAGAGCCCAAAAGAGTTCACTTGACTAAAGAAGAATTACAAAAAATTGAAAGCATTCTATTACTAAGTGAAAGACTTAAAAAGGTAAGGGATGTTTTTGTTTTCTCTTGCTATACAGGATTATCTTATGCTGATGTAATTAATTTAAATGCATTCCATTTTCAATTCATCAATAATCAGGATTGGATAATTATTGACAGGACAAAGACAAAAAACCAAGCCGTTATACCCCTCCTTCCAAAAGCTAAGGGTATATTGGACAAATATAATGATCCAAATAAAGTTACACTACTACCCAAAATATCTTCACAGAACATGAATAAATACCTGAAAGAAATTGCAAGGACAGCTGGTATACATAAACATTTATCCTTCCATGCAGCCAGACATACGTTTGCTTCTACAGTTACGCTAAATGCAGGTGTGGATATAGTTAGTGTATCAGCAATGCTCGGTCACAAAATGCTTAAAACAACACAAATTTATGCAAGGGTGAACCTGGAAAAAATCGCCGCAGACGTAAAAAGATTAATGGTTTGAGCCGTAAAATTCAGGCTGCATATTGCAAACAAGTGGGATTTCTACGTTTTCCATTTAAATAGCTCTTGAAGGTGAAATAATTTATTCCATTTTCAATTGCAGCCTGTTTTGCATTAGGATATACTTTTCCATTACAACCGTCAATTACCATTTTTGTCTTCTTCAAAATGAGCCCTGTAGCATATGCATGCTGCATATTTTCCTGGTGAGTAACCCATTCTAAATTTTCAATGCTATTATCCAGTTTATTCCCG
The DNA here is from genome assembly GCA_036676725.1 of Chitinophagaceae bacterium. GTDB lineage: Bacteria > Bacteroidota > Bacteroidia > Chitinophagales > Chitinophagaceae > Flavisolibacter. The sequence continues at coordinate 640 of JAKFCI010000345.1, read as the reverse complement.
TTTATGTGGTTTATAAAATCCTTTCCCGCTACTTTAGGGATATAGGCCTCAGCTAGAAGTCGATGCAAAAATCTTGTAACCGATTTGCCTTTGTAGGTTAGCCCTACAGCTAGGTAACCACCACGATCTATACGGGCACTTAATACCTGACCTTTCCTGCTTGGATGTAAACTTCTTATTATTCCTGTAGTACTTATTTCGTAAAGATTTTCAAAGCCGCTAACCGGGCTCCACACTATGGGTGTTTTTTCCATCATTCTATTGTTTAATTCCTGTCTATAAATTATAATAATGCAAGTGAATCATATCGACTTCCCTTTGGGTAATTTGTCCTCCTTGCGCTTTTTCCAACCATGATTCATACAACTTAAATCCTGGTTGTTTTTGGATAAGCAATTTTATTTTATCTATTAATTTACTATGCTCATTGGTTGAATGTGAGGATACCTTACTTTCCATTAAATTCATCATATCGGTCCCATAAGAGGATCGTTTTTTTCTAATTCCTTTCTTCCGTTTTCTCCTTGTATATATAAACATGTTTAAATCCTTTCTTTTACTATTAGCTAAATCTAAAAGATGTAAAGGTACGAAACTTTTAGTATATATGAATATGTTTTAATGTTTATATTATTAATTA
>JAKFCI010000344.1:0-21238 GCA_036676725.1 Chitinophagaceae bacterium | reverse complement strand
CTATAAATAAAAGAGTAACAATATATCGCTCAACAATCGTTCTTTTCATATGTAGGTGATATTCGGCTCAATATAAGAATTTAATGTGCACTGTTTGAATAAAAAAATTTTTTTATTCTATATGTATGAAGGGTTTTTTAAACAATGTGCACCCGATCTATAAATTCCAGAATTTGTTTTATACCAGTACGCTTAACTGCAGATGTAACAAAATGCGGTGGCAGCGCTTCCCAATTCTCTTTTAGCGTATCCAAAAATCGTTTCACATTTGCGGCCGCTTCGCGTTGTGTGCTTTTGTCGGCTTTGGTAAAAACTAGTGAAAATGGCACCCCCCATTCTCCTAACTGGTTTACAAAATCAAGATCCAATTTTTGCGGTTCATGCCGGCTGTCAATCAGCACAAACAGGTTTACAAGGTTTTCCCTGTTGCGAATATATTCCTCGATCATTTTTTGCCAGGTCTTTCGTTGGCTCATTGATCGCTTTGCATAACCATAACCGGGTAAATCTACCAGGTACCATTCTTTTCTGTCAGAAGAAGTAATATTAAAATGATTGATCAGCTGGGTTTTGCCTGGTGAGTTAGAAACCTTTGCTAATTCTTTCTTGTTCGTAATGGCATTGATAAGCGATGACTTACCAACATTACTGCGTCCAATAAAAGCATATTCCGGACGGTCAGCTTTGGGACACATTTCAATAGATGGGCTGCTGATAAGATAGGTAGCATCAATAATTTCCATTGCGGCAAAGATAAGTTGAGTAGAATTAGGGTTGAATTAGTATGTGGTTCGAAAAAAGTGGTGGTTTATGGTGAATTGGATTATGAACGCACAAGTGTGCGACGCAACCAAAGCTAAAAAGGCATTCTACAGCCGGGTAAAAAAATCATTTAAAAAAAATGTATAGATAATTAACGATAAACTATAGGCGACAAATTTAAAACCTATAGGGCGGCCTATTACCTTTGCGCACCATGAGCGAATTTCCACACGACCAGATAAAACCATTTGCGCAGGAAACAAGCAAAAAATCACAGGTGAGTGAGATGTTTAACGACATAGCACCCCGATATGATTTCATGAACCGCTTTTTGAGTGCCGGCATTGATAAAAGCTGGCGTAAAAAAGCTATTCAGCAATTTTTGGAGGAGAAACCTGCCAACTTATTAGATGTAGCTACCGGAACAGGCGATATGGCGATTATGGCGGCAAAAATGTTACGGGTAAAGAAAATTACAGGCATCGATATATCTGCCAAAATGCTGGAAATAGGAAGGCAAAAGATTGAAAAACAAGGCCTGGATCGTGTAATTACGCTTGAAAGCGGTGATAGTGAAACAATAAATTTTGCGGATAATACGTTTGATGGCGTGATGGCAGCCTTTGGTGTGCGGAACTTTGAAAACCTTGAAAAAGGTATGAAAGAAATTTTAAGAGTAATGAAGCCAGGGGCTAAATTGGTTGTGCTGGAATTTAGTAAACCGGTACTGCCGGGCATAAAAGGTTTGTACAATTTATATATGGGTGTAATTGCACCGCAGGTGGCAAAATTGTTTAACCAGAATAAACAGGCATACCAGTATTTAAATGAATCTGCTAAAGCCTTCCCGGACAGGCAGCAGTTTGTAGATATTTTAAAAAATGTTGGTTTTTCCGATACCTATTTTAAACCGCTAAGCTTAGGAATATGTTGTATTTACGTTGGAAGAAAATTGTAGCAACGAAGAGCACCTTTCTGATTTTATCTTTCCTGGTATTATCTACAGCTGCCAATGCACAAAAGGAGTTATACATGGAAGACCATGACAGCAAACCCTATTATTTTGGTATTACGCTGGCCATGAGCAAAAGCCGTTTCCAAACTACTTTGAGTCCTCAATTTTTGCTACAGGACAGTATAATGGTAGCCGAACCTTTAAATTCTGGAGGTTTTGCCTTGGGTTTATTGGCAACGGCCAATTTAAGCCACAGGTTCCAGGCTCGCTTTAACCCGCAGTTGATGTTTACCGATAGAAGTATATCGTATTCGCTTCGCTACAAGGGTAGGGATGAAGGTGACGTGGTTGAAAAGCGGGTAGAGTCGGTCATTGTTTCCTTCCCGGTTCAATTAAAATTTCGATCCGACCGTATCGGCAATTTCCGTGTGTACATGTTGGGCGGTGGAAAACTTGATTATGACCTGGCATCAAATGCACAAGCCCGCAAAGCGGAAGATATGATCAAGATTGGTAAGGTAGATTATGGTGTTGAAGGTGGCATTGGATTTAATTTTTATTTTAAAAGTTTTATTTTTTCTCCTGAAATCAAGATCAGCAACGGTTTAAACAACCTGCACAGCCGCGATGCCAATTTAAAATACTCCAATGTGATCGATAAAATTCAATCACGCATGATCGTTTTTTCTATTCATTTAGAAGGGTAGTTTTTCTAAAATTTAGGTAACCAGCAACATCACTTTGTTCAACTTTTGTTGCGTCGCACACTTGTGCATTTTAAATCGCTATGCAAAATCATTTTCACGAGGTATAATTATGCCATAAAATCCTTGGTTTTATAAGCATTTTAAAGAAAAACTTTCATATGCTAAAAAAACTTATCTCCTAATATTATTTATAATCATTAGGTTATAAAAAAATCAGTTTTTCCTTTAAGCTCTTCATTTTATTTTTTTAAGTTTACGCCTGCAAAGTTGTTGTCAAGCCAATATTTTATTTTGACCACAAGCTTGTAATCGCTTTTTCTGCAACCTCCGCAACTACCTGCTTCCAATCCAATCCCACATTTTAAACCTCCAGGTCCAATTGTTTAACAGGTCCGATAATTGCAACGTAGCCTTATCGCCATTCTGCCATACCAAATGCTCTATTAATGAAAACAGTTTTACATTATTTCTTCCTTTTTACGTTTGGCCTAACTATTTCATCTATGGCCACTGCCCAATGGGTAGCCAAAGCTCCAGCACTTAAAAAAAGATCAGAAGCTACATCTGTTGTTTATAACGGTAAGACCTATGTTTTTTTCGGTTTTAGCGATTCGTATCTCAACATTGAACCCTCTGCCGAAGTTTATGATCCTGCATTAAATAAATGGACATTATTAACCTCGCTTGGTAATAATAAGGCGGTAACGCACCAGGGTGTTGCGTTAGTTGATGATAAAGTTTTTCATTTTGGTGGTCGCGTTGGCAAAAACCCCGGGCCAGTAACCAGTGAAACCTGGGTGTACAATATTACTTCCAATTCATGGTCGGCTGGGCCCCAACTAATCGACCCGGAAACGGGCAACCCTTTGTTTTGGGCGGGTGGTGGAGCTGCTCTTTTAGGCAGAACAATTCATGTTTTTGGTGGCTTTGTCAACGATGCCTGCAATAACGACCAGGCAAAATATCATCTTACTTTAAATATTGACGAATGGCTCGCAAATCCTGCTCAACCTGCAAAATGGAAAAATGAATTAACCCCTATGCCAGTGCCTAGAAATCATTTTTCTACAGTGGTTTTAGGTGGTAAAATATATGCAATAGGCGGCCAATTTGGTCATGATTGTGGTGGTGGTTCTGATAAACAATATTCACATGTATATAACCCGGCAACCAATGCTTGGACGCAATTGACTTTATTACCAACGCCCCGATCTCATGCAGAAGGAAGCACTTTTGCCATAGATGGAAAAATTTACTTAGTGGCGGGTCAGGGCAGTAGTGGTGTCAATACAAATAAAGTCACTATTCTTGATCCGGCAGCAAATAGCGGTTTGGGGGCATGGAGTGATAATACATCTTTAACGCTACCAAGTAGTTATGAGGGATTATCCGCGAAAGTTATCAATTCAACTTTTATTATTTCGCATGGTGGCGAAGGATCAAGTAAGGATACCAGAAATACAACCTATTCCAGGACAATTACTCGAACCCCGGTTTATAAATTAGGATTTTCAACTGGCTGTGCAAATCTAAAAGCAATTGCAGGGTATACAGCAACAGCAAAGACATTGTTATTTACAATAGATGGTTCAAAAACTTATTCCATTTCATCAAATGCCAGTTGGCTTTCGGTTACCAAAAATGCTACTGGTACCGCCATTCAAACCGGTGTGGAAGTAGAGATAAAAGCAAACACAGCAGGTCTTGCCGTGGGGACTTATAACGCATTAATTACTGCAACAGGAACAGGAACCGGAACAACCTATTCTTCCGCTACGTATTGTATTCAATTAACGGTAGAACCAACATCTCCCGAAATCATTATAACCAAAGAATTAATATTTAGTGGCGTAAAAGGAACGATCAGCAGTGCTAAACCGGCAATCATCATCAATTCCGGAACAGCACCATTGCAAGTAACTGGCTTAAGTATTTCTGGAACTCATGCCTCTTCTTTTAAATTAACCAGCGTTCCCGCAATGCCTTTCAGCATCCCTGTCGGGGGTAGTTATACTTTAAACCTCACATTCAATCCTTCTTCTACAATAGTTGGTGCATTGAGTGCGGCTTTAAATATATCAAACAATGATGCAGATGAAAGTTTGTCAAAAGTTGGACTTTATGGATTAAGTGCAGAAGGCGAGCAAGGTGACAACGAACCACCTTTAGATGCCGTTGTAAAAACTTTAGGATACAATATCAATGTAGGTGGAACAAGTTTAATATTAAGTACTGGCGCTTCAGCAATTGGCGACGAAGTACTAGCACCACTTTTTCAAAAGGCTGGTACAGGTTCCGTAACTATGAAGGCAGTGGCAAGATATTCTCCTGATGATCTGCTTGCCTTTGGATATTATACAAAAAGTAATGGATCGCCTGTGTTGACCGAAGTGGGTAAAATTGCATTAGACCAGGAGCAAACACTCCTGCCTCTTTTATACACCGGAAGCAAAACAAGTTTCGATCCGGGCACCGCTACTTTTGGATTTTATACTGGTGCAACAAGTTATGCTGCACAAAATACTTATACCGAAGATCAACTGAATACTGGTCCTTTACCGCATTCTGTAAGGATTTACCCATTAAAAAATCGTGATGGCGTTTCGATTCCTAATAGTTATTTAGTTGCTTTTGAACCAGCAAGTAATGGAGATTACCAGGATTATGTTTTTGAAGTTACAAATGTGAGGCCTGCAAATTCAGGTTCACCTTCGCCGGCAATTAGAATTAACACGGGCGGTGTTGCTACAACGGTTAATGGTGTTTCCTGGCTGGGTTGTTCTGCAACCAGTTCTTGCAGTGGATATGTTTCAGGTGGCGGGTTCCCTTATACGCAAAAAACTTATCCTAACATAACTGGTATCGTACCACCAACTTCTGTTGCAATTATGCAAACGGAATGGACAGGAGGCTCATCAGGAGGTACCCCTGTAGCTGTTGGACAGGTTGCTTTTAAATATACCATCCCGGTAAATAACGGCGATTATACGGTTCGCTTGCACTTTGCGGAATTAAATAAGAATGGCACGGGCTTACGCGTTTTTGATGTAAATGTTGAAGGTGGAAATAAGGAGCTTGTGAATTTTGATATTTTTAAAGAAGCAGGCGGAATTTACAAAGCTATTTATCGTGATTTTCCTGTGAGTATTTTGGATGGAAACATTACAATTGAATTCTACAGGCAGATTGAAAATGCCAAGATCAGTGCGATAGAAATCTTACCAGTTCAACAAGGAAATAATTTAACCTCAGGTTTATTGGAAGCGGAACGTGCCTATTTGTATAAAGTGGTTGTTGCTTCTAATCAAACCGGGTACACAGGTACTGGTTTTGGTGATTATGTAAATACAAGTGGAGATTATATTGAATGGACCTTGGATAAGCCTACTGCAGGTTCTGCTGATCTTAAATTTCGTTTTGCCAATGGTTCAACTGGTGACCGACCTTTGAAATTAGAAATAAATGGACAGGTTGTAAAATCAAGCATGTCGTTTCCATCTACCGGTGCCTGGACAAATTGGACCAATACCGGCATAACAGCAAATTTAAATGCAGGCATAAATAAAATAAGATTAACGGCCATCGGTTACAGTGGTGCTAATATTGACCACCTTTCCTGGAACGAGATAGCACCAGCAGAAACTTCTTCAGGCCTATTAGAAGCTGAAAAAGCGATATTAAATAAAGTTCAGGTAGCTTCTAACCAGGCAGGTTATACAGGTACGGGCTTTGGCGATTATATAAATGCAACCGGTGATTATATCGAGTGGTCATTTGATAAACCGGGTGGCGGGTCCACGGCGCTTAAATTCCGGTTTGCAAATGGCTCAACTTCCGACCGGCCTTTAAAACTGGAAGTAAATGGGCAGGTTGTAAAATCTAGTCTTTCATTTCCATCAACCGGCTCCTGGACAAAATGGTCGTATGCAACAATAACTACAAATTTAATTGCCGGTATCAATAAAATTCGATTAACCGCAATTGGTTACAGTGGTGGAAATATAGATCACCTCGCTTGGGCAGAACCTACTTTGAACAGCCTTTCAGTTAATCCGCAAGAATTAATCATTACTGAATCAGATCTTAAAGTTTTGGTTTCACCGAATCCTGCGAAAGGAACAGCTAATTTATCGATTACCTCTTCAATCAACCTGCCTTACCATGTCCGGTTGGTAGATATGTCGGGGAAAATTTATAGGAATTACGTATATAAAAACAAAAATGGAAGTAATTATAATTTCCCGGTAGATCAGTTACCATCAGGGGTTTATTTGCTTTTTGTTACACAGGGTAATAAAACAACTTCCACAAGATTCGTTGTTGCCAATAATTAGGTTCATGTAAAAAATAAATATTTTTCATGAAAACAAATATTTATTAAATTAATATGACCAATTGTCCAATATGCTTCATCACCTTTTTTCATTTCTTTTCTTAGGTTTTTCTATTGCTGCTATTTCCCAAAATAAGGTTTATTACGTTAGTGCAATGGGAAACGATGCAAGTGACGGACTAACGACAACTACTGCCTGGAAAAGCATTTCTAAGGCAAACATGGTTGACTTAGAGCCCGGAGATAAACTTCTTTTTGAAGGTGGAAAAACTTTTAACGGGACACTTTTATTAAACCAGGAAGATCGTGGTTTAAAAACAAGTCCAATTGTTATTGGTTCTTATGGTACGGGTAAAGCACTTATTTACGGCAGTAAAGGAATTCTTGCAACCAATGCTGGGGGTATAGAAATTCATAACCTGGTGGTAAAAGGAGACGGGTCTCAATTTACCTACGTTGGTGCAGATTCAACAGCGAATGATGGCGTTCATTTTTTAATTAACCAGGCGGGTAGCGATATAGATTATATTTTATTAAAAAATCTTGAAGTATTTGGTTTTGGGGGTACTGGTATTGTTATTAAAGCGGATTCAACTGAATATGGTTTTAATGATGTAAGTATCATGCACTGTGTTACTCATGATAATGATCATGCAGGAATAGAAACCTTTGGTTTTTGGCCACGTTATTCTCATACAAATTTTTATGTAGGTCATTGCAAAGCATATAATAATTCCGGCACTTTTGCAACTGAAAATCATTCTGGAAGTGGAATAGTTGTTTCCGGCGTAATAGGCGCTAAGGTTGAATATTGCGAGGCCTTTAATAATGGTGCAAACAATCGTAATAAAGGAGGAGGTCCTATTGGCATATGGACCTATAATGCAAAAAATGTTATTATACAATTCTGCGAAAGTCAACACAATAAAGCAGGTTTACATAAAGATGGAGGTGGTTTTGATATTGATGGTGGTGCACAAAATTGCATTATTCAATATTGTTATAGCCACGACAATGAAGGAGCCGGCTATGGTATGTATGAATTCGGTTCGCCTAATGCGTATTTCGGAAATATCATTCGTTATAACATTAGCCAGAATGATGGCCGTAAGAACGGTTTTGGTGCTTTAAGTTTTTGGGCAGTTGATGCGGAACACAAACTAAACGATAGTTGGGTTTATAATAATACATTCTTCCTCGATACCATAAAAATGGTAAATGGGCAGCCATCGGGTATAGAAGTAATTGGGGGCAATATGAAAGGATTGCAGGTTGTAAATAATATATTTTTCACCAAAGCCGGTATTCCTTTAATTCGAACTTCTGAACCGATACCAACAACATCCATTTTATTTAAGAACAATAATTATTTTTCAACCAGTGACCCGCTTTTTTTGTGGGGCAATTCCATTTATAATTCATTAGCTGCATGGAAGGCTGCGGCACCAGGGCAGGAAATGGAGGGCACAACTTCTCTTGGTTTTGCCACCGATCCTTTGTTAAACAATCCTGGTGGTGGAACAACTGTTGGAGTGGGAAATGGAGGCAAACTTTCTTCCATGACAGCCTACCAATTAAAAAGCAATTCGCCAATGATCGATAAAGGTTTATTTATCTCAAACCGGGGTACAAGAGATTATTATGGAACCACAATTACTTCAACGCAAAAATCTGATATTGGCGCGGCAGAATACCAGGTGCAGGCCACTGCCCCTGGCGTTTTGGAAACGGAAAGTGCGCTTTTAAATAAAGTGGTTATCGCCACCAATCAAGCGGGTTTTACAGGAACGGGTTTTGGCGATTATATTAATGCAACAGGCGATTTTATCGAATGGACTTTAGATAAACCCGGTGGTGGTTTGGCAAATATTAAATTTCGCTATGCAAATGGTGCTTCTATTAACAGGCCATTAAAATTAGAAGTGAATGGACAAGTAGTAAAATCCAGCATTTCTTTTCCACCAACAGGCGCATGGACAAAATGGTCGCTTATATCCACATCAATTAATTTGATTTCAGGTATAAATAAAATTAGGTTGACAGCTATTGGATATAGCGGTGCAAACATTGACCATCTTACCTGGAGCGAAGAAGTACCAACATCTTCTGGTTTGTTAGAAGCAGAATTGGCGGTTTTAAATAAAGTAGTAAAAGCTTCCAATCAAGCGGGGTTTACCGGAACCGGTTTTGGCGACTACATTAATGCAACAGGCGATTATATTGAATGGACTTTAGATAAACCAGGTGGAGGTTTAACTGCGCTTAAATTTCGTTATGCAAACGGCTCCTCTGCCGACAGGCCCTTAAAATTAGAAGTAAACGGACAGGTGGTAAAATATACCATGTCCTTTTTGCCAACAGGCGCCTGGACAAACTGGTCCAGTGCCTCAGTGAACGCAAATTTAATTTCCGGTTTAAATAAAATACGGTTAACTGCAATTGGTTATAGCGGTGCCAACATGGATCATTTGGCCTGGAGCCAATCAACAACAACCATTAGTAGTGCATTTGTTATGCAAGAGCAGGAGTTATTACCAGCTGATTTAAAAGTTTTTGTGACCCCAAATCCAGCAGTGGATGTAATTAAGGTTAAAGTATTTTCCTCCTCAGTACTCCCCGTAGAACTTGAATTGGTAGATATGTCCGGTAAAAGTCAAAGTAAATACGTTATTAAAAATTCGTTCATAACGAATACTTTGAATATTCCCATTGCTCATTTGCCTTCAGGAATTTACTTAATTATTTTAAAGCAAGGCACGCAAACTTCAACCGCTAGATTCATAGTCGCCAAAAAATAATTCGTAAAAATTTTTCAGAATAACTGGTGTAAAATTCGAAATTCATATCATGGATATTCTTTAAATTTAATGTGACGAATTTTTTGTTATGTCCCAACGTAGACAACTGGCTGCAATCATGTTTACTGATATCGAAGGGTATACAGCTACGATGCAACAAAACGAGCAGAAGGCAATTATCTTAAAAGACCGGCATCGCGAAGTATTACAAACAGAACATGACTATTATTCTGGTCGTATAATTCAATATTATGGCGACGGCACGTTAAGCATTTTTCAAAGTGCCGTGCAGGCAGTAGAATGTGCGCTTGCCATGCAATTAACCTTCCGTAAAAATCCGGTCGTACCTGTTCGTATGGGTTTACATATTGGCGATATCATTTTTGATGAAGACCAGGTTTTTGGTGATGGCGTTAATCTTGCTTCACGAATAGAATCACTTGGCGTTGCGGGAAGTGTTTTAATGTCTGACAAGGTTTATGACGAAATACACAATCATCCAAAAATTAAAACCATTTCAGTCGGCAGCTATCAACTAAAAAATATTGAAAGAGAAGTTGAAGTATTTGCATTGAATCATACCGGGTTAATTATTCCAAAACCTAATTCATTAAAAGGAAAAACAGAAGAAAAGAAAACTTCTAAAAAATATGTGCCTGCTCCTAAATTACAGTTAGCAAATTTTGATGAAGAAGAAGAACAGGTCATCGAAGAACCTACCAAAAAAAGTATTGCAGTATTGCCATTTGTTAATATGAGCAACGACCCCGAGCAGGATTATTTTGGCGAAGGGATAGCAGAAGAAATTCTAAATGCACTTTCTAACCTTACCGAATTAAAAGTTGCGGGACGCACATCATCATTCCAGTTTAATAAGAACAATTCTTCTATTAATGAAATAGGAGAAAGGCTTGGTGTAAGTACTGTACTGGAAGGCAGCGTACGAAAGCAAGGTAACCGGTTAAGAATTACAGTGCAATTGATAAACGTTGAAGATGGATTTCATTTATGGTCTGAAAAATACGATCGAAATATGGATGATATTTTTGCCATTCAGGATGAAATTGCTTTAGCTGTAACTGAAAAATTAAAAGGCACATTATTAGACAAAGAGCAGGGTAAAATTAATAGAATTAATAAGCCAGATACAGAGGCTTATGAATTGTATTTGAAAGGCAGGTTTTATTTAAGCAGGCGTGGTGCTTCGATAATTACGGGCATTCAATATTTTAAACAAGCTATTGACATTGATCCAGACTTTGCACTTGCACATGCAGGTTATGCCGATGCAAATTTATTGTCGGCTTTTTATGGCTTGTTGCCACCAACACAAGTAATACATAAAGCCCGCCAATCTGCAGAGAAAGCGTTGAATTTAAATCCTACTTTGTGTGAGCCTTATTGTTCGTTAGGTTGGTATTATACTTTCGAATGGAATTGGATTGATGCAGAAAAGAACTTATTAAAATCCCTCCAGATCAATCCTGAATATGCGCAAGCGCATTACTGGTATGGTTTAAATATATTGGCGTGGATTAAAGGTGAATTTGAAGAAGCCGAAGAAAGAGGTAAGATCGCTAAAATGATTGATCCCTTAAGCTCAATAACACACGCTGCTTATGGTGCAATATTGTATTCAGCAGGAAAATTTGAAGAGGCTTTAGAAGAATGTAAAAGAGGATTGGAAATAGATGCCTATTCTTTTTTATGCCGTTTGTATGAAGGCAATTCTTATATGGCTTTAGAAAAATACGAAGAGGCACGTGTTGTTTACGAAAAGGCCATGAAGATTTCCAACCGTCATGCTTTTGCACAAAATGGTCTTATCATAACCAACGCCTTACTGGGCAATACAGCAAAAGCACAATCTTTAATGAAAGATTTGAAACAGCGGTATAAAAAATCTTATGTCCCCAGTACATATACTGGTATTTCAGCTGCTTATTTAAATAATCTTGATGAAGCCTTTGATTATTTGGAGAAGGCCTATAGCGAACGTGATCCATCTATTCTGACATTAAAATATGCGTATTGGGTGCCGGAAAATTTGCGGAGTGATAAACGTTTTGAACCGCTATTAAAAAAGATTGGATTTCCCTCAGAAAAAAAATAGTCAATTTATTTTGCAGCTTTGCATTTGCCCCGCCATTAAGCAAAAGCCTTATTATTTTGAGGCTTGAAGACATTTCTTCTCTTCATCCATTTAACCACTTCGTACCACGAAACGGACAAGAAGCCGGTTAAAATGCAAAATAATAATTGTTCAAAATTCAACGACTCAAATTGGAAAAATGCAGCAAGTGGCGGTACAAAGATCAAAGAAGCTGTAATAATAACTGTTATCGTGATCATTAAATAGATCAGGTCATTCTTGTATTTCATTGTTGTAAAAATAGAATGAAGGAAAGAGCGGTTAACAAGTGTAAGAAAAATGTTTGAAGCAATGAGAGTGCAGAAAACCATAGTTCGTGTACTTGTTTCATTAAACCCCAAATAAACGGCATATTGATAGGCAGTCAATGTTCCTGCTGTTATCATTAGCCCTTGTATAACGCTTGTGGTTAATTCTTTCGAGTTAAAAAATGTAGTAGAAAAAGGTCTTGGTTTTTCGAGCATTGTATTTTTTTCAATTGGTTCATTTTCATATATAATAGAACATGTAGGGCCCATGATCAATTCCAGAAAAATAATATGAACGGGTGAAAAAATATTTGGATAAACCCATCCCAATGCAAGTGGTAAAAAGACAGTCAGTATAATCGGAATATGAATTGATATAATGTATTGAATGGCTTTTTTAAGGTTCGTATAAATTTTGCGGCCCATTGCTACTGCATCAACCATTTTCGAAAGATCATCTTCAATCAAGATCAATGATGCTGCTTGTTTGGCTATTTCCGTTCCTTTTTTACCCATGGCAATACCAATGTGTGCGGCTTTTAACGCTGGTCCGTCATTTACCCCGTCGCCTGTCATGGCTACAACCTGGCCGCTGGCTTTAAATGCATTTATGATCTTTAATTTAGCTTCCGGGAACATGCGTGTAAACACATTTACTTCATTGACTCTTTTATTCAATTCCGTTTCGGATAATAGCATTAATTCTTCGCCGCTGATTGCTTTGTCGTAGCCCCTGAAACCTACTTGTTTAGCAATAGCTGCAGTTGTTTCTGCATTGTCGCCGGTAATAATTTTTATTGAAATACCTGCCTTATAAAAATCATCTAATACAGACTTCATATTTTCTTTTGGGGGATCATAAAAAGCAACTAGCCCTTTAAATGAAAATTGAAAATTTTGCTGATGTTCGGGAAATTTTGTTCCTTCAAATCTTCCTTCGCCCACCCCAAGCACACGGTAACCATTAAGCGATAATTGTCTAATAATTTCATGGATATTATTGATTTCTTCAGGCGAAAGTTTTGAAACATTCATGATGGCTTCAGGTGCACCTTTGGTCGCTACAATTCTTTGACCTGAATTGTTTTCAAATATGTGGGTCATCATCGGTGGCTTTCCCTCTAAGGGGTATTCATGAATCATTTTAAAATCAGTTCTTTCATCTTCGGGAAACATCTTTGCATAAGTATCGTGCAAGGCAACTTCCATCCCATCAAAAGGTATGGGTTCACTAGCCCACATGGAAAGTCTGACCAGGTCCTTCTCCTCTCTATTTAATGACTCCTTCGGATCAGAAATTTTTTTAGAGGTTAAAGAAAAAACCTTTGCAAGGCTCATTTTATTTTCTGTGATGGTACCTGTTTTATCTATGCAAATAACCGTGGCACTGCCTAAAGTTTCAACCGTTTTCATTTGTTTAATTACAATGCCCATTTTCATCAAACGCCAGGCACCGAGTGCCATGAAAGTGGTAAAGGCAACCGGGATTTCTTCCGGTAAAATGCTCATGGCAAGCGTCAATGCTTTCAGCAAACTATCTAAAACGCTAAACGACCTTACATAATTAATGATCCAGACAAAAATGAAAACTGCCACCCCGGCAACCACCATCTTTTTTACAAAATTGTTGATCTGTATTTCTAACGGTGTTTTTTCATCAGTGATGCTTTCAAGACTTTTTCCAATTTTTCCCAACTGGGTTTCATTGCCAATGGCATAAACAACCGCCACTGCTAAACCACTTGTTACTAGTGTACCATGAAAAACAGAATTATTTTTTGCTTCACTGTCTTTATAAACAGGCAATGATTCTCCTGTAAGTATAGATTCGTTAACCGAAAAATCATTTGAATGAATGATTTGTGCGTCAGCAGTTATTAAGCTTCCTTCTTCTACCATCAGGTAATCGCCAACAACAACTTCTTCACTTTTTATTTCCACTACTTCACAATTGCGTATGACTTTGCAACGTGGTTCGCTTAAGCTTTTTAATTTTTCAAGTGCATTGCGGCTCCTCGAATCCTGGTATAAAGAAATAGCAGCCACCAGTACAATTGCAGCGGCAAGAAAAAGTGCATCACCTGTTTGACCACTTACATAATAAATAATGGAGGCCACCAGCAAAAGGATAACCATGGGCTCTTTTGCCAGGCTTTTTATGGCCTTCCAAATGCGGTTTTCTTGTTTTTGAACTAATTTGTTATACCCGTATTTTTCCCTGGCCTGTAGCACTTCTTCATCTGTTAAGCCTTTTAAATTGAAGTTGTTTACAGGCATATTTTATAATGTAATAGGCAATGAATGACTTAAGTAATATGAAATAATTTGCGGTTAACCCTAAGCGGTACCCTTAGTCTTCATCTTTTTCCACATTGTTGACAACCGAAGGATTATTTGCATTGATCTCTGTATGCCTGATCTGTCCACCCAGGTAACCTGTTCTGGCCACTAACCCATAACTAATTAGTGCAATAAATAAAATAACAATGGCCATGGTTCGGGAAAATGCAGAACGCTTAGAAGTAAGGTAAGCTCCTAAGATGGAAATAACACCTAATATAATTAAAGAAATCAACGCATAAAGAGCAAAGTCTTCGTGTTGTTCGATCATTGTTTCTGAAATACCCTGTATATCTTCAACCGTATGTTCTGCAGCTTCGCCGGTTAAATAGGAAACACCACCCCCCAGCGCAGAAATGATAAACAAACCGTATGAGGCAATTTTAGTATGATTACTTTTTGAATAAAGTCCGTATGCTAACACAAGCCCTCCTAATATGGAACCGAAAATGGGAAGGTGCGTGATCAGCAAGTGCAAATGTGTCTGGTTCATAAACTGATTTTTGTTTATGAAATATAATAAAAAGCCCTTTAATTAAGTGTGATGGGCATCAATTAACCAACTGATATAAAATGCGGTGTTTATTTAGTTTAATTATTTTCAATAATAATCAAGATAATTCCTTCATCAATGCATAAGATGAAATGACAATTGATTTTATTTTAATGTTGATTTATTAAAAATTAAATTCCCTTCGGTGCATATTCCACCTAACTCCTGCAGATAGAACAAAACTACTGGTTGAAGTTTGTGTTGTTATGGTTTGCGTCTGTTTCCGGTATTGACCATTGACTTCAATAAACAAATTAGGTTTCCATTCATAGGAAACAAGCAGTGAAGCCAAAGCTGTTTTTACAGGTATGCCGCCACCAATATCGTAACCAAAATCTTTGGTACGGTAAGGCGGTGTGTTGGGCAAAAAAATGTTTGAACCATTTGAAACACCACCGGTATCTTTTCCTTGCTTATAATAAATAGCTTTTGCGTGCAATAACCATTTTGGTGCAGGCTGGTAACGAGCCAAACCAATCCATTCCTGGAAGTTTGCACCTAAAGGGTGCGCTAAAGGTTGGTTGTAATGCGTATAATTTGCAACAGAGTCACGGTGCGAATAAGTGAAAGGACGAACGGTGTTGGATTCTATTTGCAAATCGAGATTATTAATGTTGAAGGCATCGATATATTTTGCTCCTAGTTGAATGCCGTATTTGTTGGCCCACCAACCATTGTTTTTACGCAATTCAGTAAGGTTAAATTCATCTAATAAAAACTGGCTGTAAAATTGAAATTTCTTGGCAACGTTTGCTTTAACATCAAAACCGGCCACTGCATTATCATAACTTCCATTCTGTTGTTCAATTGAGCGATAAAAAATTACCGGGTTTAAATAACCAAATTCAAAATGATCTTTCCGGCCAAAAATTACACCTTCAAATAAACCTACATTCAGCCATTTTGTAACGGCAAGGTCCAAATGGTGCATGGCTGCATATTTCTTTGGAATCAAAATGTCTGCACCAAATCGTTCGGCATTTTGAAGTTCCATAAACAGGTTCTGGTAATTAAACTTCCAGATGCGGGTATTAAGTTTTAAATACAAGGCGCTGTTTGAAAAATCAGATAAAAACAAACTGCGGTAACCATTGCCAATAAAGTTTTTATCATATCCAAATGCCACGTCAATTACTTTAGCAACATTGAATGTTACATGTCCGCGTGCATCAAAATAATCATATCCCGCAACTTTAAAGTCCTTATAAAAGCCTGCGCCCGGCACGGCTTCGCGTTCTTTTTCAAATTCCTGGACATAGAGCGGATCACGTTCCTGGTTATCAGTAACATAAGCTGAAAAGCCAATTTTATCGGCTATGCGTCCACGTAAGCTTATCCCACGGCTATTTAAAAAAAGGTGCTGGTCATTGTCGCTTTCTTTAGCAACCACGTATTGTATAACCGGGTTAACAGCAAGAAAAAAGTTTTCTGTTTTAACCTCGTATAAATTAGCTGGTGTTTGGTAAAAGCTTTTGCCAATTGGCTTTTTGCTTAAATATTGTTCCCGGTCGCCGGTCGCCCATTCCAAATTGCTCATCATGGCAGTGTGGAAATTATAAGCATCCACTTTGGTAAGATTGGCCATTGAATCTAACCTTCCAAGGTGCGAAATGTATTGTTTTCGGCTAAAAGGTTTATTTTTTGAAAAGTTGAGAATGGTATCTGTGCCTGCTTTGATCTCCAGTCGCTCCAGCAAAGTATTTTCCTTCGCATCTTGTGGCAGGTAAGTAGTTTGTGATAAAACGGTTAAGGATAAGGATAAAAAGGAAACAAGAACCAGTGATTGTTTAAATTGCATGCAAGCTATTTTACTGTAACAAATTATGCAAAAATACCTGATTAAGAATATACAAGTGGTGAATGAAGGTCGAATTGAAGTAATGGATGTATTGATCAACAACGAACGTATAGAAAAGATAGAACACAAAATAGATGAACCAGCAATTGAAATTAATGGCGAAGGCAAATATTTAATGCCCGGTGTAATAGACGACCAGGTGCATTTTAGAGAGCCGGGATTAACCCACAAAGCCAATATTTATACCGAATCGAAGGCAGCAGTTGCAGGTGGCGTTACATCTTTTATGGAGATGCCAAATACACAACCGCCTGTGTTTACACAGGAATTGCTGGAAAATAAATATGACATCGCCGCAAAAACATCCTTGGCCAACTATTCATTTTTTATGGGTACTTCTAATGATAACATAGAAGAAGTATTGCGAACGAATGAAAAAAAAGACCGTGTTTGTGGAGTAAAGATTTTCATGGGTTCATCTACCGGCAATTTATTGGTTGATAATTATTTGACACTGGGAAAAGTATTTAGCGGAACCGAATTGCTGGTGGCAACGCATTGCGAGGAGGAAGACATCATCAGGCAAAATTTTAATCGATTAAAAGAAGAGAAAGCCGTACTTGAGCCGTCTGATCACCCGTTGATACGAAGCGAAGAAGCATGCTTTGAATCAAGTTTTAAAGCCATTCAGCTAGCGAAGCAAAACAACACAAGATTGCATATTTTGCATATAAGTACAGAAAAAGAATTGCAATTGTTTACAAACATGCTTCCTATTAGCGAAAAGCAAATAACCGCAGAAGTATGTGTGCACCACCTGCATTTTACCGCTGATGATTATGCGCAATATGGCAACCTCATTAAATGCAATCCTGCAATAAAAGAAAGTCGGAACAAAGAAGCTTTATGGGATGCTTTACTTGATGATCGTTTAGATCTTATTGCTACCGACCATGCACCGCATACATGGGAAGAAAAAAACGAAACCTATGAAAAAGCACATGCCGGGATTCCACTCGTGCAACATTCATTATTGCTCATGCTTTCTTATTACAAAGAAGGAAAAATAACGCTGGAAAAAATTGTACAGAAAATGAGCCATGCAGTTGCAGATTGTTTTCAAATTAAACATCGCGGCTACATACGCGAAGGTTATTTTGCCGACCTGGTTATTGTTGATCTTGAAGATGCCACCAAAGTTTCAAAAGAAAATATATTATATAAATGTGGCTGGAGCCCGTTTGAAGGGCAAAGTTTCCCGGCTGTTATCACGCATACATTTGTAAACGGCAATCTTGTTTATGGAAAAGGTGTGTGGAATGAATCTTTAAAAGGTCAAAGGCTCTATTTCAATCGTTCCTAATTCATAAAAGAAAAGAGGCTTGCATTAACCATCCTACAATATGCAAATAGATAAGGTAACGTTCAACGATATTTCTGTTTTTCATCCAGAAGAAGAATTTTCGATATTTCATAAATTAAACTTTACAAAAACCTACGGTGGCAAAGAGTGGTTGCGCCGGTTTTTTAATGAGCCGCACAGCGATCTAAAAAGAATTATAGGTACACAAAATATTCTGAAAACGCTTATTGCACATATTGATGAATGGCCTGCAGAAATTACCAACGGAACCATCATTATGATGGATAAATTTTTTGATTACAATCTTGACCCCGTACCCAAATCACCTTCCTCTTTAAACAGTTTGACATATAAACTGTTGCATAGCCAGGATTATTCATTAGCAAAATTTTCGGTAAAACATTTCTCTGATTTTTTTCGTGGACTAAAAAAACTGTCGTTGCTTTTTGCCGAAACAGAATTGCCACCTCAAATGCAGTTTTATCTTGACAGGATCAACAAAGTATTAACCGAAGTGCCTTTGCAGCAATTGGCGTCACTGCCACCCAATGAAAAATTAAACGCAGAACAAAATCTTTATTACACGCATTTTTTGCGAACGCAATACCGCACTGATGCCATTGAAATGATGGATGTATACAGCCGTTTGGAAGCCTGGTATTCTATGGCAATGGCGGTAAAAGAATATGATCTTGTGTTCCCGCAATTTATTGACCAGGAGCAACCCTACTTTGAAGGACAGGGCTTATATCACGTTTTACTGCATCAGCCTGTTGCTTATGATATAGTAATGAGCCCGCAGCATAATTTTTTATTTTTAACGGGTGCAAACATGGCGGGCAAAAGCACATTGATCAAAGCCATTGGTTCCTCCGCTTTTTTAGCGCATTTAGGTATGGGAGTTCCTGCTAAAAGTATGCGTCTTACTTTGTTTGATGGATTGCTTACCAACATTAATGTAACAGATAATATTGCAAAAGGCGAAAGCTATTTCTTTAACGAAGTGCAGCGCATTAAAAATACCATTTACAAGATCAACGATGGTAAAAAATGGCTGGTACTGATAGATGAATTGTTTAAAGGCACGAACGTGCAGGATGCGATGAAATGTTCTTTGGTGGTCATTAAAGGCTTGATCAAAATAAAGAATTCACTATTTATATTATCTACACACTTATACGAAATAGGTGAGGAGCTGAAAGCCTACCCGAATATTTCTTTTAAATATTTTGAAACTACTGTTACCGATGATCAACTTGAATTTAGCTACCAGTTAAAAGAAGGTGTAAGCGATGACCGCATAGGCTACGTGATCTTGCGCAGGGAAAAAGTAGTGGAGATGCTGGAGAAACTCTAACTATTTAATATTATAAAAGCATTAGTTTCATTACTTTATTTCTATTTAAGAATATGAAACGAATTATTGTTTTTCTTTTCGCTTTTTTGCCCGTTGCCATATTTGCCCAAAAGGCAATTGATGTGCAGCATTATAAATTTGAAGTTGAATTGTCAGATGCTTCCGATGCCATTGCCGGCAAAGCAACAATCACTGTAAAATTTTTATCCGGTGCTTCTTCCCTGCAATTAGATCTTACATCATTACATGATGAAAAAGGAATGATCGCTTTCCAGGTTTTTGAAAAAGGCAAGATCCTGCAAAAAGCACATAGGGATGACAAACTGGATATTTACCTTGCCATTCCTGCTAAGAAAGATGAAGTACGCACCTTCGAGATCAACTACATGGGCACACCTGATGATGGCCTGGTCATATCAAAAAACAAATATGACGACCGTACTTTTTTTGCTGACAATTGGCCCAACAGGGCCCACAACTGGTTGCCTACAAATGATGTTCCCGGTGATAAAGCTTCGGTAGAATTTATTGTAATAGCGCCTTCGCATTACAAAGTTATTTCCAATGGAACCCTCATTGAAGAGAAAGTATTAAATGATAAAAGAAGAACGCATTGGAAAGAAACAAATCCAATCCCGACAAAAGTAATGGTGATTGGAGCTGCAAAATTTGCTATTGAAAGAGTGGATAGTTCATACGCTATTCCTGTTACGGCCTGGGTGTACCCGCAAGACAGTTCAAAAGGATTTTTTGATTATGCATTAGCAGATGACATTTTAAAATTTTACGAAGAATACATTGGTCCTTACCCTTATAAAAAATTAGCTAACGTACAATCCAAAACCATTTTCGGTGGTATGGAAAATGCCTCCGCCATTTTTTATAACGAAAACACGGTAAAAGGCGATCGTAGTTCGGAAGCACTCCTGGCGCATGAAATAGTGCACCAATGGTTTGGCAATACTGCAACAGAAAAAAGCTTTGCGCATCTTTGGCTGAGCGAAGGTTTTGCAACTTATCTAACCAACATTTACATCGAACAAAAATATGGTCGTGACAGTTTTTACAAAAGACTGGAAGAGGAAAAAATTAAGGTGATCAACTTTACAAAAACAACCAACAACCCCGTGGTAGACAGCACTTCTGAATTAATGGACCTGTTGAATGCAAACAGTTACCAAAAGGGTGGATGGGTGTTGCACATGTTGCGCAACGAAGTAGGCGACCAACAATTTAAAAAGATCATTCAAACCTATTACCAGCAATTTAAATGGAGCAATGCCGACACAAAGGATTTTCAAAAAGTTGCAGAAAAAATTTCCGGTAAAGACCTCAACGTCTTTTTTAACCAATGGTTGTACCAGCCGGGTATTCCGCAATTAGAAATTAAAACAAAAATAGATGCTGAGGAGCTAACCATTGAAATTGAGCAAGGCAAAAAATTGTTTGATGTTGTACTGGAAGTGAGGATCGTTGATGCGGACGGCGTAACGACGGTACATCCAATCCAAGTAAAAGAAAAAGAAACTTCCTTTACATTTAAAACCAAAGGTCCTGTTCAATTACAAATTGACCCCGATAATAAATTGCTTTTTGAGCTTAAATAATTTTGAAGTTATGACATAAAAAAACCTCTAAATGTTAGAGGTTTTTTTTTATTTAAGTTGCCTGTGGTTACACCAACATCGTAACAGGGTTCTCTAAATATTTTTTAAATGTTTGCAGGAATGCTGCACCCACTGCACCATCTACACTTCTGTGGTCGCAGCTAAGGGTTACTTTCATTACATTGCTTACACCAAAGCCATCTCCTTTACGCACAACTATTTCTTTAATCCTGCCTACAGCCATTATTGCACTGTCCGGCGGGTT
>JAKFCI010000343.1:0-1815 GCA_036676725.1 Chitinophagaceae bacterium | reverse complement strand
ATTACCGTTACGATCTGCAGTTTTGCGTTCGATACTTGTAAATCCAGGTAATTGCGCATGTACAATTTTAGCCAGCTTTCTTGCAAATTCTTTTGAGTCTTCGTACGAATATTTTGCACTGAAAGGTATATAAATATGTAAACCTGTCGACCCTGAAGTTTTGCAAAATCCTGTAACGTCAATTGAATCTAAGACTTGTTTTGTTACACAAGCAGCTTCAATAACCTGGTTAAAACTATTTTTATCAGGATCCAGGTCAATGATACACCAATCGGGGTTATCCGGTGATTGTTTGCGGCTATGCCAGGGGTTTAATTCTATGCAGCCCAGCGAAGCCAGGTAAAGCAAACTTGCCTCGTTGTTACATATAGGAAATTCTTTTTCTTTTTGTTCCCGTTCGCTGAAATAATCAAAGGTTTCAAGCCACCCGGGCACTTTTCCCTTTACATCTTTTTGATAAAAACTTTCGCCATCAATCCCATTTGGATGCCGGTTTAGCGTTTGCGGCCTGTCTTTTAAATAGGGAAGAATAAATGGTGCTGCCTGGTAATAATAATTGATTAGATCGCGTTTGGTAAACTTCTCTTTCGGCCAATATATTTTTCCCAGGTTGTTGAACTTTAGTTCATGTCCATCAATTATTCTTGTTTGCGATGCTTCTTTTGGATTAAGCAAACTTGCTCTTTGTTTTTTGGGCGGCGCTTTAATTACTTTATGATCTTTTAATTCTTTGATCTCATTTTGTGTTGTATTTGCAGGCAATTCCATCACAACTTCTGATGCGTTTTTATCTTCTCTTAAACCTTTAAAAGAAGGATGGCGAATGGATCCATTACTTGTCAATTCCCTGTAGGCAATTTCTACCACAACTTCTGGTTTTACCCACGTTACGGTTGCCTTTGGCGGATTTGGCCTAAAACGGGAAGGTTTATTGTATTCGGGAACAGTAGAAAACGGGGAGGTCTTTGTTTGTAATGGTTTTAATTTCTTTAAAATATTTTCCTGCATTTGTTTGTTGAAACCGGTACCAACTGGCGTTAAAAAGTTAAACGAACCGTTTTCAAAAATGCCAAGTAACAATGCGCTAAATAGTTTGTTGCTTCCTTCGTTGTTGGTATATCCACCAATTATAAGTTCTTGTCTTTTTTCTGTTTTTATTTTTAGCCAATCCTTTGTTCTTAAACCAGGTGAATAAAAGCTTCCACTTTTTTTGGCCATTATTCCTTCCAAATGGAGTTTTTGGGCTAATGCAAATGCTTGTTTGCCGGTAGTCTCAAAGGATTCACTTATTTTAATCGATTCACTTTCTGTGGGTATTACTGCTTTGAGTAATAATCTTCTTTCTTCTATTGGAAGTTTCATTAGCGTATAACCTTCAAGCCAAAGTATATCAAAAACCAGGTAGGCAAGCTGGCCATCTGCTTCGCTGCGCCAAAGCTGGAGCCCGCTAAAATCCGGAACGCCTTGTTCATTAACAACAATGATTTCTCCATCTAATACGGCATTCAGGTCCCAATTCAAAAGCGTTTGGTGCAAGGGGTAAAACTTTTCGTTGAAAGATTTATTATTGCGTGACCTGATATCAACCTTTCCATTATTTAAATAGGTGATAGCCCGGTAGCCATCCCATTTCATCTCATATATCCAGTCTTCCTCATCTTCCGTTTCGGTAACTAAAGTTGCCAGCATCGGTTCAAGATTTTGAGGAATTTCCGACGCAATACCTTTCTTTAAAATTGATAAAGTTTCTTTTCCAAGCTTGATCGTGGTCTTTTTACTTTTCATTTCTTGCTTTGTAAAAGCAATGATTCAAAA
>JAKFCI010000342.1:0-7708 GCA_036676725.1 Chitinophagaceae bacterium | reverse complement strand
AGGTTGTTATCTCTAACTAAATATTCCAGGCGTTTAATGGATGTCCTGATTAAACCCGCCTGGTTTTGATCTACATTTCTGTTTGGCACAGCCGCTTCCTTTATGGGCACCAGTGCCAGACCGACACTTGGTAAAATTTTCCCGTTACGTTGGGCGTCCGAACTACTGGATGTAGATAAAACAGTGCCTGTTAAAGAAGTTATTGCCGATGTCAGGTCGAAAGATGTCCTGATATTTTTTGTTTTCTTCAGTCGCTTATCTAACTGGAGAAAAGTAAATTTCATCTGTAGAACATATCGCTCAACGTTTTTAACTGTTTGGTTGTATTCTTCAACGGACAATGGATAATTTAATGCATCTTTCACAATCACCTTTACTATTGCAGTATCACGGTTTTTAAACTTGGTGGCGCCAATAAAACTCAGGTTAAAAACCTTGTGTGAAGAATCATTATTGTCAACGAATTCATAAGGAGCTTTCCACGAAAAAGTTTCACCACAATTTTTTACATCTGTGTATTGACTGATGGGAATACTTACCAGTGTCAATATATTTTCAATTGGGAAACTGCCTGTTTCGCAAAGAACCTGGAAACTAATACTGTCACCCTCCTGCATTCGAATTACATTAGATACAGTAGGTTTTATAGTAGACGGAATGATCTCTGTATTGTAAAAAACAATATTAAAATTCGTATCAATTTTTTCTGAAGGGTCTGATAAATTTTGAACCCCAATATTCACTTTATAATTCACATCATATTTTAACCTGCCTGAAAGGAAATAAGATTTTTCTGCTTTGAAACTTAATAAACCATTATCCTTATTGATACGTAAACCAATTGGCGAATTTTTTAGGTACCAAAAATATTCAGTTTGATCCTTGTTGATCTCTAACTGGTAGGTTAAGGTAGAATCTACATGCAAAGTAAAATAGGGGCTAAGATTGATAATTCTTAAGCTTGAATCGAGATGTGATGTAAAAGTGTAGAGAGAATCAGCTTGTGCACTCGATTGTAAAAAAAACAAAGAAAAAAGAAAGGGTAACAGGATTCTCTTCATAGAAATAGATAATTGGTCGCAAAATTACCTAAATAACTAATTGCAGTATTTTATAAAAAAGAAACCCTCCGTAGAAACGGAGGGTCGTTTTTAAACCAAAACCAACTGCTTATGAGAAATTTTAATAATGATTTAAACCATTACTAATTAATTATTATTTGTTTTACAGGTTGTTTGACTTCTTGTTTGGTAGGAAGGTTTAATGTCAAAACACCATTATTATATTGCGCAGAAATATTTTCTGTGTCAATGTTTTTATCGATTGTAAAAGAGCGTTTAAAAGGTTTAAAAGTATATTCTCTGCGAATTTGCTTTTGATCTTTGCTTTCTTCTTCTTTCTTTTGAACTGAGATGGTCATTAAGTCTTTATCCATATCAATTTTAAAATCTTCTTTGTTAAATCCTGGCGCAATCAATTCCATTTCATAACCACCATTTGATTTTGTAATATTTACCGGAACCGAACTATTGTTCACGTTTTGGTAATCATCTTTAAATAAAGACGGGGTTTGCCTCAAAAGGTTTTCATACAGGTTGTTAATATCAGGTTTTGTTGCAGGTGCTTTAAAATGTACAAACGTCATAAATAAAAAGTTTAGAATTATTAAATTTTATATTCATTCATCAAAAAAAAGACCTTTTCGTTTTTAATGACATTTAGGCTCACTTGCTTAAGCTTTGCAGACATAATGTCTTAAAAATCAGAGGTTTACTGATATAACTTCAGTTTCTTTACCTTTGCAAAAATTTTAAAAATGTATCCAGAAGAAATAGTAATACCAATGAAGGAAGAACTCACCGAAAACGGGTTCAAAGAATTATTAAATTCCAGTGCAGTTGAAGAACAATTAAAGCAAGAAGGTACTACATTAGTTATGATCAATTCGGTTTGTGGTTGTTCTGCAGGAACGGCCCGTCCGGGTGTTTTAATGGCGGTAACAAACGCAACCAAAAAGCCGGATCATTTAACAACGGCCTTTGCAGGATTTGATGTGGAAGCAGTTCAATCTTTGCGTCAGCATATGATGCCTTATCCTCCTTCTTCACCGGCTATTGCCTTATTCAAAAACGGTCAACTTGTTCATTTTATAGAGCGTCACCAAATTGAAGGCAGATCGGCACAAATGATTGCCAGCAACCTTATTAGTGCCTTTGATCAATATTGCAACTAAGTTTACTTATAGGTTTGTGGTTGGTTAATTAATATTGCTTGCGCAAATGTTATTTCTTTGCCTTGCCAAAATACCAGCCACAAACTATAAACCGTTTAAATGTATCCAAACCTTTACTATGCTTTTAAAGACCTTTTTGGTCTTGAGATACCCGCTCTACGTTTTGTAAATTCTTTTGGTTTTTTTCTTGCGATTGCTTTCTTAGTTGCCGCTGCTTTGCTCGGAATGGAAATGAAACGCAAAAGTAAAGAAGGCTTGTTGCAACCCACCGAAATGGAAATAACTGTGGGAAGTCCAGTAACAGCATCCGAATTAATCATCAACTTCCTGATTGGATTTTTGTTTGGATATAAAATTCTGGCACTTTTCTTTTTAAGTTCCGAAGCAACACAGGATCCTCAAACATTTATTTTTTCAGGAATGGGCAATTGGCCTTTAGGTATAACCCTGGGTGCTTTATTTGCCGGTTTAAAATGGTGGGATAAAAAGAAACACCAGTTAGCAAAACCTGAAAAAAGAAAAGTTAGAATCTGGCCGCAGGATAGAGTAGGAGAGATTACAATACTAGGTTTGATCTTTGGTGTAGTAGGCGCAAAAATGTTCGACATTTTTGAAAACTGGAGCGATTTCCTGGAGCGTCCTTTGGAATATATTTTATCCGGGGGCGGTTTGACTTTTTATGGCGGTTTAATATGTGCAACCATAGCAATCATCTGGTATGCCCGGAAACATAATATTTCTGTTCGACACCTTGCAGATGCCATTGCACCCTCATTAATGATAGCCTATGCAATTGGACGCATCGGTTGCCAGGTAGCAGGCGATGGAGATTGGGGCATTTATAATGCTGCCTATAAAACTGATGCTGTCGGAAATATTTTACCGGCTGCTCCTTCTGATTTTGATTCTTCTTTAAAAGCTAATGCAACTTTTTTCTCGCATGACCTGGCAGAATTTGGTGAGGTTCGGAATACTTTTTTTCCAAAACCTTCTGCCTTAAGCTTTTTGCCCGATTGGATGTTTGCCTACAACTATCCAAACAATGTAAATAAAGTTGGTGTGCCCATAGCCGGATGTACGGAACAACATTGCGCCCAGTTACCGGTGCCGACTTTTCCAACGCCGTTTTACGAAACTGTTGCCTGTTTACTCCTGTTCCTTCTTTTGTGGAGCTTGAGGAAAAAACTAAAACCAGTTGGTTCTTTGTTTGCCTTGTATTTAATTGTAAATGGGCTTGAGCGCTTTTTTATTGAAAAAATTAGAGTGAACAATAGGCTTAATTTTTTAGGAATGCATCCAACCCAGGCAGAAATAATCTCATTAGGACTGGTTTTAACCGGTATTGGATTATGGATTTACCTTATAAGAACGTACAGACAAAAGACAGTTAAATAAGATTTTATTTTTTTTCTTTTGTACAATCTTCTCAAAGCCTTAACTATAAAAGGTTTTAGCAGATTTGAAAGTAGTATAGTTTTTGCTGTATATATTTTGTTACAAAACGATTATGAAATTAAGCGTTTGCGGTTTACTTTTGCAGGCAGTGTCCACGGTGATTAACTACTCATTTACGCCTTTCTGTAAGATTTTCCGATTATTTAGTTCATTATTTAAACCAGTATATATATATGAGGCAGCTTAAAATTGCTACCCAGATTACGAACAGGGACTCCCAAGCCGTAGAAAAATACCTTCA
Organism: Chitinophagaceae bacterium; assembly: GCA_036676725.1. Classification (GTDB taxonomy): domain Bacteria; phylum Bacteroidota; class Bacteroidia; order Chitinophagales; family Chitinophagaceae; genus Flavisolibacter. Next base: position 3,779 of record JAKFCI010000342.1, on the reverse strand, counting down.
GGAAATTTCGAAGATCCCAATGATCACTCCGGAGGAAGAAACTACACTTGCCCAGCGTATTAAAATGGGCGATCAGCGGGCATTGGACAAATTAGTTCAGGCTAACCTACGTTTCGTAGTATCAGTAGCAAAACAATATCAACACCAGGGCTTATCCTTAAGCGACCTTATTAATGAAGGTAATCTTGGTTTGATTAAAGCCGCTCAACGTTTTGATGAAACTAAAGGTTTCAAATTCATCTCTTACGCTGTTTGGTGGATTCGCCAGTCAATTTTACAGGCTTTGGCAGAACAAGGTCGTTTGGTTCGCCTTCCTCAAAATAAAATTGGTACTTATAATAAAGCAAATAAAGCTTATATGGCTTTTGAGCAGGAACACGAACGTGAACCAAGTACTGAAGAATTAGCTGATATTTTGGAGATGAGCGAAACCGAGATCAATAACATCTTCCAAAGCAATACCCGTCACACATCTTTAGATGCACCTGTGCACGAAGCTGAGGACGTTGCTATGGGCGATTTATTGCAGGGTGGTGATGATACAGATGATGATGTAATGAAGGATTCTTTGCGTAACGAAATCCGCAGGGTTTTAAAATCTCTTTCTCCAAGAGAAGCTGAGATTGTGAATGCTTATTTTGGATTAGATGGCGAAAATGGTGTTACCATTGAGCAGATCGGTCAAAAATATGATCTTACCAAAGAGCGCATTCGCCAGATTAAAGAAAGAGCAATCAAGCGTTTGCAGAAAGCTCGTTATAGTAATGCACTAAAAGCTTATTTGGGTTAAATTAGTATAGACAGTTTTTTAAACAGCCTTGAACATTGTTCAGGGCTGTTTTGTTTCTTCGTTTAAATATGCGGTATTTACTTTCCATAATATTTATAATTTTTCTTTCAGCTTGTGAAAAGGGTGTTGATTTTAAATTAAATCAAATGGCCCCCAAACTGGTTGTTGAAGCCACCATTGAAAATGAGCAACCGCCCATTGTCATTTTAAGTAATTCAATAAATTACTTTTCTAAAATTACCCCGGAACTTTTAGCACAAAGTTTTGTTCGCGACGCAGAAGTATTTGTTTCAAATGGAAGCAAAATACATAGGCTAAAAGAATATTCCATTTCCTTACCCGATAATTATAGGATCTATTATTATTCAATAGATTCAGCGAATCTTGCCACGGCATTTACCGGCCAATTAAATACTGAATATTCATTACGTATTTCAACCGGTGGAGAAGAATATAATGCGATGACAACGATTCCCGGTTTTCACAAGCAAATCGATTCTGTTTACTGGAAACCCAGGCCAAGAGACTCCAGCGAAGTAAGTATTGTTGTAAAAGCAACAGATGCTGTAGGTTATGGAGACTATGTTCGTTACTGGACGAAGACCAATAGCGAACCACTTTTACCTGGTATCGCATCTGTTTTTGATGACCTGGTAATTGATGGTACAACTTATGAACTTGAAGTTGAACCTGGCTTTAACCGGAATGCCGATATTAAATTGGAGGAACTTGCTTTTAAAAAGGGTGATACGGTCACTTTAAAACTCAGTGGTATTGATAAGCAAACGTATGACTTCTGGCGTACCATGGAATATACTTATGCCTCAGTTGGCAATCCTTTTTCATCTCCAATAAAAGTTACCACAAACATCTCTAATGGCGCTTTGGGTTATTTTGGCGGGTACGCGTCTCAATACAGAACTATTATTATTCCACGGTAATGCGTTTCTTTTGCAAACGGTACAGGATTTACAATTATTTTTAACGCTAATTTTTTAATATAAGAATGGAAAATAATAGTGCAGAAAAAGTTCAGCTACTTATTATAGGGTCAGGCCCGGCAGGATATACAGCTGCAATTTATGCAGCACGTGCAAACTTAAAACCTCTTTTATACCAGGGCATTCAGCCAGGTGGGCAATTAACAATCACTACTGAAGTAGAAAATTACCCGGGTTTTCCCGAAGGAATTCAAGGACCGGAGTTGATGATCCAATTTGAAAAACAAGCGCAACGCATGGGTACAGATGTACGTTATGGTTTAGCTACCAAGGTTGACTTCTCAGTGCAACCTTATAAAGTTTGGATAGACGAGGAAAAATTGATAGAAGCCAACGCAGTCATCATTTCAACAGGTGCATCAGCTAAATGGTTGGGTTTGGAAAGTGAACAGCGTTTTAATGGCTATGGTGTAAGTGCTTGTGCAGTTTGCGATGGATTTTTCTTTAAAGGAAAAGAAGTAGCCATTGTGGGTGCAGGCGATACTGCTGCGGAAGAAGCGCTTTATCTTTCTAAACTTTGCTCTACCGTGCACATGTTTATTCGTAAAGATGAAATGCGTGCAAGTAAGATCATGCAAGAAAGAGTATTAAAAACTCCGAATATTAAAATGTACTGGAATACAGAAACGGAGGAAGTGCTCGGTGAAAAAACAGTTGACGCTGTACGCATTAAAAATAATAAAACAGGAGAAATTACCACCATACCGGTTAAAGGCTTTTTTGTTGCAATCGGCCATCAACCCAATTCAGATATTTTTAAAGGCTGGTTGGATATGGATGAAGCTGGTTATATTAAAGCTATTCCCGGCACCTCTAAAACCAATATAGAAGGTGTTTTCGCATCAGGCGATGTACAGGATAAAATTTACCGGCAGGCTGTAACAGCCGCTGGATCAGGCTGTATGGCTGCGCTGGAAGCGGAGCGCTATCTGGCAGCTAAAGAGTATGTTATGACGGAGTAAATCTTTCTCAAACTTTTGATTTGAATTTATGTTTCATTCTCAAATAGCAATATTATGGGAAAAGGCGATATTAAATCGAAACGAGGAAAAATTATTAACGGATCATTCGGAAAAAAAAGACCTCATGGCGTTAAACCATCGGTAGTCCAGAAGAATGAAAAAAACATTGAGAAAAGTGCCAAATAGGCGCTTTTTTTCGTTTAGTAACTATGATCAGCAAAATACTTAAGCTTCGCACGGCACTAATTCTGGGTGTTTCAATAGCAACTATTCTTTTTCTGATATTCATGTTTTTCTATATCAGGAATCAATTTTTTGTTACACGTACAGAAATCACCGAAGATGTCATGATTGAAAAAATCACGAACATGGGAAAACTCGAATTAGTGAAATATTCAATGAAAGATGTTATTGAAAAAAAAGTTACACGGACCTTATTGCCAGACAAAAGAATTCTGTTCGTGGCAGTGGGTGAAGTTGTCGGTTGTATTGATCTGACGAAAGTTGTAAAAGAGAATATTATATCCTCGAAAGATTCCGTAACTGTTTTTCTTCCAAATCCCGAAATCTGTTATTCTAAGTTAGATCACCAACGTTCTAAAGTATATGAACTTTCAGGTGTTTGGTCGCCGAGCGACAGGCAGCAAATGATTGAGGATATTTACAAGCTGGCCGAACAAAAAATACTTCAAAATGCCAAAGAAATGGATGTGCTGGGTAAAACTAAAGAGAATGCGCAAACCATTTTTAAGCCCATTCTGGAGAATATTTCTGGAAAGAGAGTCGGCATAATGTTTAAATAATACTGTAATCATGGAAACCTTTATGCTGGTCGAAATTTTCCTTCGTTTAAATTTTTCTCGAGCTATCCGGAAATCCAGGATTAGTACCTGTTCCAAAATGATAGGGCGATAGTGAATAATGATGGAAAACACTACATTTGAGTTGAGTGGTGCTATCGGTTAATAAAGAGGTATCACAAAATTCAAATCCGGTATTTCTAAATCTGGGGACAGTCGAGTTTAG
>JAKFCI010000341.1:0-19499 GCA_036676725.1 Chitinophagaceae bacterium | reverse complement strand
CTACAATGCTCGAAAAAACAGCAGTTGTATCAACCCAGGAATTTTGTTTTACCGCGGCCAACATTCCCAATGGAATGCCAATTACAATGGCAAGGAGCATTGCTGTAAAGGCCAATAATAACGTGCCGGGTAAGGCTTCCATTAAAATTGCACCGACCGATTTTTTTGTCTGGTATGATTTACGCAGATAAGGAAGTTTTACCGCCAATTTATTTTCACCGCCAATAAAAAACCCCGTCAGGCCTTTCTTTTCTATTTCTTCTTTTGTATGGATTGAAATGGGGGAAACATCATTTAGGTAAAATACAAATTGTTTCCATTTTGGCTGGTCAAGGTTTAATTCTTTACGAATTGCTTCCTGCGTGGCAGCACTACCGGTTTGCCCCATTACCAGCCTGGAAGGATCGCCAAAACCCTGGAATAAAAAAAACACCAACACAATAACGCCAAGTAAAACAAACAGACCGTACAATAATTTTTTTGCGATGAAAGAAACCACGTTAGCTATTTATTTGAGCGGTTATAATTCGCTGATGATATAATCTATTTTGGCAGCGCTTTGCTTTTCGATCACCGTTCCTTTTTTAATTAAGTAAATGGTTGGATTGGTGCGTGCCGCTGTACGTACAGCTGTATAGTCACATCTTAAAAAAACAACATCGGGGTAACCTGCTGCAGAAAATATTACTTTTCCTTTAGCCGCATCAGATGATGCAATGAATACAGGTATGTTTTTCTTTTTTGCTTCACCATATAATTTAATAAAGGAAGGCATCCATTCATCTGGTTTTTCAAAATGCAAGGCAAAAACCAGCACGGCTTCAGGTTCTGCTAAAATAGATTCGGTAAAATCAGTTCCATCAAGTGCAACAAGCGAAAAACCTTTTATGGGCGGTTCTGCATTACCCTGGCGAACCATAATTTGCGTACGATCGATAAATTTATAAGTAGCCAGGTCTTTTGGCAATTCTTCGGGTGCAAACTCAAATCGCTTACCTCCTTTTTCGTAAATAAATTTCATGGCAAAACTATCTGCAACTGCATTGGCAGGCATCTTCATTTGTGCTGAAATATTGTTTGTTTTTTTAAATGGAAGGCAATCTACAAACGGAAGATAATTTAATGCATACCATTGAATGGCGATTGTAAAAAGCAAGCTAAATATTAATACAAGATTGGTATTTCTTTTTGTAAAAAAAGGTTCAATATATTTTTGTTGCCAAACTAGGAATAAAATCATTGCTAAAAGAATTACATCTTTTAAAAACGAAGCCAAAGGTGTAATGGGCAGGCAATCGCCGAAGCAGCCGCAGTTTTTAAACTTGCCCGATAAATAAGCATAAGCAGTTAAAAACGTAAAGAAGGTGATCAGCAATAAAAGTAAATTCAAAATTGCTTTGCGCTGCCAACCAATTAATAAAGCAATGCCAGCCAAAATTTCTAGCCCGATCATTATTAAGGAAAGCGCCAAGGAATGCTCATTAAAAAAATGAAATGTTTTTGCAATAAATGAACCCGGTTCAACCGATGCATTCCAAACTTCAAAAAATTCCTGCATTTTATAGCTTAACCCTAAAGGATCATTAGCTTTCACCAAACCAGAAACAATGAATAAAAGTGCAACAATGACACGGGTAATATTTACAGCAATTTTCATTTATTAAGTTGTTCTTCGTTCATTAAAATAAGTGCAAAAACTGCATAATTAATAATATCGAAGTAATTAGCATCAAGTCCTTCACTAATTAATGTTTGTCCTTTATTGCCAATGATCTGTCGCATGCGTAACAGCTTCATCAATATTAAATCAGCAAAACTTTCCTGGCTCATATTGCGCCAGGCTTCACCGTAGTCATGGTTTTTATTGTGCATTAATTCCTTTGCTTCAAAAGCTTTGGCCGCATACAAACTAACAGCATGTTCAACTTCAAGTTCTTCTGGTTCATCTTCCTTTAATTCTAATTGCACAATTCCAATAATTGCATAATTAATAATGCCCATGAATTCGCTGGCAATATCATCGCCTATTTTTTGTTGTCCTTTTTCCTGTATGGTACGTATGCGTTGTGCTTTGATGTAGATCTGGTCAACAATGGAAATTGTACGCAGTACACGCCAGGCAGTTCCGTAGTCTTTTGTTTTTTTTGAAAATATATCAAGGCATTGGTTGATAACGGCATCATATTGCATTGCCGTTCGGCTAATCTGGTCTAATCCCATTCTTTATCAGTTAAGTTTAGCTACATTAGCTTCAAAAGTAAGCAAGTAAGCGTAATGTTAACCATCAATTGTAAAGGACAATTAATCTCTTTTGAAGTGCCGCGTGTTATGGGCATTATCAATGCAACTCCTGATTCTTTTTATAGTGAAAGCAGGCACACAATTGAAAAAGAGCTCTTGCAAACAGCAGAAAAAATGCTGAAGGATGGTGCAAGCTTCATAGATATTGGTGGACAAAGTACAAGACCCGGAAGCGAACGTATACCAGTAGATGTAGAATTGAAAAGAGTCATTCCAGCAATTGAAACCATAATAAAAAATTTTCCGCAGGCCATTATTTCTATTGATACCTATTATGCAAAAGTGGCCGAATACGCGGTAAATGCAGGTGCCGCAATTGTGAATGATGTAAGCGCAGGCAGCATTGATGAAAACCTGATTTCAACTGTGGTGAAATTGAAGGTTCCTTACATTTTAATGCATATGCAGGGCGACCTGCAAACCATGCAAAAATCTCCTTCTTATAAAAATGTTGTACTAGAAGTTTTTGATGCATTGAATTTTAAATTAAATGCTTTGCATAAACAAGGAATTAAAGATGTTATTATTGACCCGGGTTTTGGTTTTGGAAAAACTACGCAACACAATTTTCAGTTATTGGCACAACTTGATTTTTTTCAACAACTAAATAAGCCTTTATTGATTGGATTATCGCGGAAAGGAATGATTTATAAAACCTTAGGTACAACTGCGGACGAAGCATTAAATGGAACTACTGCACTAAACACTTTTGCCTTAATGAACGGTGCAAATATTTTGCGGGTGCATGATGTGAAAGAAGCGGTAGAAGCAGTTACACTTTTTACTGCTGTAAAAAAGGAAATGTAAAAAAAATAGAGCGACCCTAAGGCCGCTCTGTCGATCCATTTAATCACTTGACTTACGCCACATGTATTATTTGGTTTAGGATCTTTACCAAAAGGATCAGGGTATTGTGTTGATACGGCTATTGTAATCTTCAATGGGAATTGGAACGTAGCGTGTTCAGGATATAGAACTAAAAACGAGGCCTTTTTAGTTTTCAGTAGGAATTAAAAAAAAGCCCATCCTAAGATGAGCTGTAAAGATCGGGAAAATAGTTCAATAAAAAAGTTAACGCTGCATTTGACTTGGATCAACTCCGGCAGGCATTGCAGGTTGTGCGGGGGCCTGGTCTTTAACAGATAACACTTCTACATCAAAAATAAGGTGTTCGTAAGGCTTAATATCCGGAGATGGCGGCTGACCACCATAAGCTAGTGTTGAAGGAATATAGATCCTTGCTTTTCCACCTTCTTTTAATAACCTTACTCCTTCATCAAATCCACGGATCATTTGACCAACACCCACCTGGAAATCCATCGGGTCAGTATGTTTAAAGCTTGTATCCATATTGGTATCAAACACTTTACCTGCAAAAGTTTGTCCTTTATACATAACGGAAACGAATTTCCCGGAATCAACTTGTGCGCCAGTACCTGGATTTATTATTTCCACATAAGAACCAGAACCTGTTCTTTGTGCAGTAACCCCTTTTTTAGCAATGAATTCTTTGACTGCGCCTTCTTCGTTGGCAACAATAACTGCTTTTTCTTTTTCTTCATCTGCACGATATTCTTCTGCTGTATTGAAAACTTTTAATACAGTAAAAGAAGAAGTTATCTTATCGCCGTTCTTGAATTTTGTTTGCTGCACAATTTGAGGGCTACGTTTAATGAAAGTATCCATCATTTGCACGGTGTAAATACTATCACCTTCTTTCATCAAAGTAAATACTTCAGATGGATCGTAAGGTTGCGTAGAAGCTGCATTGATCTGGAAATAAACCGGCAGGCTTTTTCTTGAATCAAACAATACGCTGTCTTTAATTTTTTGAGAAATGTGCATCTTTACCCATTTACCGTCTTCAACTTTTTTACCGGTTTTGCTTGGGTACAATTTGTAAGGCATGCCGCCTTTTGTTTTTTTGAAATCTACCTGGTTGCAACTTGCTGCAATAACAGCGAAGCCGGCAACTAAAAGGATGTTTTTAACTAATTGCATTGGTTTTATTTATTGTAAAAGAGATTTATTGTCTTTGATGATTTGTTTGAATTTGCGTACTGTATCTGGCAGAGAATCCTGGTCGCGACCACCCGCAGCATTAAAGTGTCCGCCACCATTAAAATGCAAACGGGCAAAATTATTGCAATCGAAAGAACCTTTGCTGCGGAACGACCATTTGCGTTCTTCATCACGATCGATAACAAAACCTGCCAGTTTTATACCTTGTATTGATAATGGATAGTTCACCAGTCCTTCAGTATCGCCGGTTTTGATTCCATATTTAAATAGATCGGATTTTGGAATGCTGATCAAAGCAGTATTGTATTCGTAAAACACTTCCATCCTGTTACACAATACATGTCCCAAAAACCGCAACCGGTTTTCCATATTGTTATCATACAGCGCTTCGTGCACTTTAACATGCTCAAGCCCTTGTTCTTTCAAGGCAGCCACCATATGATGAACTTCGGCATGTGTACTTGAAAAGCGAAAGGAACCTGTGTCAGCAACGACACCGGCGTATAAACATTCGCTGATAAATTTATTGATATTATGCCTGTAACCCGAACCAACAATAAAGTCGTAAACCATTTCGCTGGTTGAACTTTTAGCTGTATTTGAAATGCCGTAATTAAATGAAATAGTATCTGGCTCGCGGTGATGATCGATTAATATTTTTGTGCAGGATAAGGATGCCAGTTTTGGTGCCATTGTTTTGGTCCTGTCAAAATGGTTATAATCCAGGCAAAACACCCAATCTGCAGCATCTAAAATTTCATCGCCTTTTGTTTTAAACAATTCGTAATCCAGAACATCATCTACCCCTTCCATCCAGTTAAGCCAGCGGGCCCAGTTGGTAGGAGAAATTAATTTTACTTCATGCCCAAATTGCAACAAAAAATGATAAAGACCTAACCCCGAACCCATAGCATCCGCATCGGGTTTTTGGTGCATGGTGATTACAATTTTCTTTTTCGGCTCGGCTATTTGAGAATATATTTCGTGGATGGGCTGCATAAAACAGGCGCAAAAGTAGGCGAAAAAGAACAGTTATGCGAAACCTGTTGATAGTTTAAGTTTTTATTGCAGCCTTAAATATTTATTGTTCTCTTTTAAAAAGATAGGAAACCAACCTTGGTATCTCTTTTTTATTGCTGTCATCAAACCATTCCTGCAGATCAGAACAACTAAAACCTGCTTTACGGGCAATATTAATATAATCTGATATGTGGTGTATAAAGTATTCTAAAAACCGGGTTTCACCCTCAGTTTCAAATTTAGCCCGACTTCCTTGCAATTGTTTGAAAGGATGTAGTTCGCCGATATAAAAATAACCACCAATATGTAATGACTTTGCTGCTTCTTCAAAAACCTGTTGCAGGTTTTCGATGTGTTCTAAAACCAAACTGCAGGTAATCAGTTCAAACTTGCCAAAATTCCAATCCTGGGTGATATCTGCCTGGATAAATTTTATTTTATCACTCTTAATTTTTTGCCGCGCAGCAGCCAGCATTTCCTCTGAAAAGTCAATGGCTGTTAATTGTGTGCATTTGTCAAGCAACCATGAAGTATTCTTTCCTGTACCACAGCCTATTTCTAAAATGTTTTCAGCTTTAATATCATGTAGTACCGAACGAATGGCAAAGGCCTCCAGGTCGCGTGTTTTATTTTCAACACGGTCATAGGTTTTCGACCATTGATTGTATGCTTGTTTTGTTTGCATAAATAATGGCAGCAAAGGTAAAGCGGTGTTTTTTAAGAAGTGATCGTGATCAGCTAAAAATCAAAACATCGGTCAATTCGCTTCTACGTATGTTTTAAAGTTTTCTAAAATAGATTGCCAACCACCCTTTTGCATTTCTTCAGAGTTGGTTTTTTCGGGTTCAAAAGATTCAATTATATGTGTTTTATTCCCATCACTATCAAAATTAATTGTCACTTTTCTATCATCTCCAAGGGTGTATTCAATCAATTCGTTTTCTTTTATTTGATCATAAATTCCCCAAAAATCAAATCCCATACTTCCATCCCTGGCTTCCATTCTTGCTAAAAACTTTCCGCCAACTTTCAAATCATTTTCTGCAAAAGGAGTATGCCAGTCATCAGAAGCATTATTCCATTTTATGATGTGCTGTGGGGTTGTCCAGTATTTCCAAACTTTTTCAACAGGTGCATTAATCGTGGTTTCAACCCGAATTTTATTTTTTTCAGTTGTTTCCATTTTGGTGTTTTTTGTTGTGAGAAAATATTTAGGAATTACCAGGTAAAATTAGACTGTAGTAGAAATTAAAATTTGATTTTAAAAAGAGGTTGCCTTTAGAAGCAGCAACCTCTGTTCATATATTTTCATTAAAATCTAAAGGTTAAAGTAGCGTTGAAAGTTGTACCCAACTGGCTGAACTGCGAACCGTTATAGGCCCAGAATTTTATACTTGCCACTGCGTTTGCGATCAAAAACATTAAAGCTGCAAAAAAACAGGTTGTAGTTTTTCTCATTTTGATGTGTTTTGGTAAAGAGGTAGATTCAAATAGCAGATCGCTACTTCGAATTTAATCTTTTTTAATATATGAATCATCAACTAACCTATTGAAGTCTATTTGTATATTAGGAAGAGTAGCGTATCGTTTTATGCTTGTGCTTACAAGATCTTTTGCATAATTGGTTGATACATAAAGAAACCTTAAACACTGGTTTTAACTCCAAACTACACCTATCTTCGCGGCGCAAAAAACAACAATAATGACCAACAGAACATTTACCATGATTAAACCGGATGCCATGAAGAACGGGCATGCCGGCGCTATTTTAGATAAGATCATTAAATCGGGATTTAGGATCGTAGCATTAAAGCAAACTAAACTTTCTACTGAAAAAGCAGGTGCTTTTTACGAGGTTCATAAAGAGCGCCCTTTTTATGGCGAACTAGTGGATTTTATGAGCAGTGGAATTATCATTGCTGCTATTCTTGAAAAAGAAAATGCCGTGGCTGATTTCAGAACTTTGATCGGCGCTACTGACCCTTCAAAAGCTGATGCAGGAACGATTCGTAAGGAGTTTGCTACATCTGTAGGTGAGAATGCAGTTCACGGAAGTGACAGCGATGAGAATGCACTAATTGAAGGAAGCTTTTTCTTTTCTGGTTTAGAGCAATTCTAAGAATATATTAAATAGCAGGTTAAAATGCATGGCATTGACCTGCTATTTTTTTTACATCTCTTTTAAATTTTTTGTCTTGATCATATTGTTCTTTACAGGGTCAACTTTATAACCTTTCAGCCTCAACAAGTTAATTACACCCATTGCGCCAGGTAAATGTCCCGCTCCTACTGCAATTACCAACGATTGTGTTGGCATCATACCCTGCAGTTTTTCTACCCAATCAATATTCCTGTTGTATAATAATATTTGTGTGAACTGTTCCATCCCGGAGTCGTCTTTCTTGGTGATTGCTTCCAGCTTAGATAATTCCTGGTTTCTGTAAGCATTCATCATTTCATTAAAATCATTTTTCTCTTTATTGTTGCCATAATTCTGAACATACTGCAACAATTGTTTTGCCTGGATGGCATACGGAATGCTGTCAAAAATGCTCATTTGAAAAGACATAGTTTCCAGCCCCTTTACTTTTTTTGAATGATATTTTGCTTCCTTCATTACCAGCTGCTCCATGGCTTGTGCATTATCGCAATCAAGATCGCCTTGCATTAAAGTGGATGCAGAAAGCATGGGCTTAAATGTTTCTAACAATGAAAAAGGAAGAACTCCTTTTTGTTTATTGAAATGTGATTTTACAGTTTTGTACTCCTCAGGAGTAAGTAGATCTGCTAACGTAGTGTCGCCGTTCATTTTCATTTTCGTCATCACACTCATCATCTCGAAAAGATTGTCCATATCTAATTCGAGGTAAACCTTGTCAGCCCGGCGTATGGCGGATTGCAGGCTATCACCCAACTGAATATCATCGGCGCAGATCATGTGGATGGTTCCGAATAAATACGATGGATTGGTTAACCCATTTCCACTAACACGCCAGAGAAGCGAATTTTCGTTTTTGGCATTTTGGGTGAAACCGGTAAGGGTTAATACACTCGCCAACGACCACAGTAAGAACCGCTTCATGATACAATTTTATACAAGTTATTAATTTGCAAGCACAGGAGAATGACCAAACATAAAGTTTAACAACACTGCAATTCATTCATGCTACACTGATAATTAAATTGCTCAATAGGCATGCCGTATTCTATACAACAAAAAATAAAGACAAATTGACTGAAACAATCACCATTAATAACTTACAACAGCTTCTTCGCCATACATCTGGCTTTTAAATTTTAGTGAGGGCGAAGGAAGAAAATCCCCCAGGCCAAGGCTTTCCCATTTTTCATCAACAGATTTTATGGTGGCATCATCGGCAACAATTATATTGGGCCAGTCTCTTTGAAAATTATCGAAGTGTTTGGTTTTACGTGTGCCATCCAGTCCCATACAACTAAATGTTTTTCCAGGGTAAATAATTGCTGGCCGTTCTACCAAAGTATAATCTCTTTTCGGATCCATGTTATTACAAAAACGCCAAAGTGCATTTGCCAGGTCGTTTGCATCAACACTATACTCAACATATAGTATCATTTTTATGCCTTCAATTTCCATGGACTTACACAGTTGCTCGTGCAGTTCCTTCACATGTCCTTTGCGGTTTTTTTCAACCGAAATAATAATAACCGGTATATTTTTCTTTAATAAATCTGTATTTACATTTTTTATTTCGGGATAGAATTGAAATAGACTTTTGGATAGTTGTACATTATCGACCGAAAGAAAATGATCATCTTTTTCTTCATCAAATTTTCTCGTACCATCAATGCACATTTTTCCACCAAAACCCATTTTACTACAGCTATGATCTAATACATCCATAGGTCCTTGCGAAAAATAAATATCAGTTGCAGGATTTAAATTTTTGAAAACGTATTTTGAAAGTTCTTCATAATTCTGAATGCGTACTTCCTGGTCGGCAAGCACCAGTATTTTATTAAACATCATTTGCCCTGCACCCCACATAGCATTCATAACTTTCTGTCCTTGTCCTGCATATTCTTTATTTATTTGCGCAATAACAAGGTTATGAAAAACACCTTCCACCGGCATATCCATATCCAGGATTTCCGGGATCATGGTCATTTTCATAGGTGCTAAAAATATACGCTCCGTTGCTTTGCCTAACCAGGCATCTTCCTGTGGTGGAATGCCAACAATTGTGGCGGGATAAACCGCATTTTTTTTATGTGTGATAGCCGTGATGTGAAAACGCGGATACCAGTCAGGTAAAGAATAATAACCAGTATGATCACCAAAAGGTCCTTCCCAAATCAATTCATCATTTGGATCAACATAACCTTCTATTACAAAATCTGCATCGGCCGGAACTTCAATTTCGGGTTGAGAAATACAGCGAACCAATTCTACTTTTTTCTTTCGAAGAAAACCGGCTAACATGTGCTCATCAACATTTTCAGGCAATGGTGCTGTTGCCGAATAAGCATATACCGGGTCGCCACCCAAAGCAACGGCCACAGGCATTTTTTTACCTAACTTTTTATATTCATTAAAATGCTTTGCAGATACTTTGTGTTTATGCCAATGCATACCTGTAAGTGTTGGACCATATACCTGCATACGGTACATGCCTACATTTCTTGAGCCTGTATTTGGGTCTTTGGTATGAATGATGGGAAGGGTAACAAACGGACCTCCGTCTTTTGGCCAACAAGTAATTACCGGCAATTTTGTAATATCAGGATCTTGCATGATCACTTGCTGACATTCCCCTCTTCCACTTTTTACTTTGGGCATCCAGCTTGCAAATTGTCCAAGCTTTGGAAGCAATTTAAGCTTATCAAAAATATTTTCTTTTGGTGAGGCCAGCAATTGAAAAAGCGATTCGATTTCTTTTGCAACATCATCTAAATGATGTACGCCTAACGCCAGGCACATGCGCTTTTCGCTGCCGTAAGCATTCATTAAAACAGGAAAATCATAACCTGTATTTTCAAACAGTAAAGCTTTACCACCGCCAGGCGTTTTGCTTATCCTGTCTGTAATTTCTGCTATTTCTAATTTTGGATCAACGAAGTTTTTTATGCGAATAAGCTCGCCTTCCTTTTCCAGGACTTGTATAAATTGCTGAAGATTTTTAAATGCCATTTGGGCATCAAAGGTAATACGCCAATATTAATGTTAATGGTTAAAGTGGAACAGATGGACAACCGTAACCGCCTTTTTTTCCACCACCGCCACCGCCATTGCCTAAACGAAAAGTAAGATGAAGTCCAGAAAAATAATACCAGTCTTCTCTTGTGCCACCACGTTGAGCGCCTTTTTGCGGATAAGCAGGATTACCATCCGGAATTTCATCACCCCTATATGATAACTCCACTGATTTGGGACCTTTTGCAGTTAAAAGATCATTAGGGTCTGCATAATTAGCACTAACATCATCAAGGTAATCCGTAAATAATTTACGCATACCTACTTCTAAACCGATCCTAACGTTGTCACTTATGCTATATTTTATACCACCACCAAAAGGTAGCGCCAGTTGTGTTAAAGAATATTCTTTCGTATCGTAACCAGCAATTCCCTGCCCTTCGGTACTCAAAGGTTTCAAATAAGTTTTTGCACCTGCTGAATCTGTTGTGTAAGGATTATAATGAAAAATGGCAAGTCCGGCAAATGCATATGGCGTCCAACGAATGTTTTCCAAATTAAAAACATTGAATTCACCAAGCAATGAAAATTCTGAAATGTTTGACTGGAAGTTCAGGTTCCGTGTTCTTACACTTTCAACATTGTATTTATCGTCCCCGGCTATTTTAGCAAATGTTAATCCTGCCCTAAGGTTAACCCTACTTGAAAGTTCATAATTCCCGGTAATGCCAAAGGCTGCCTTTGTAAATTTTCCATAAGCTTTGTATTCCATATCGCCATGGTAGTTAGAAAGCCCACCAAAAACGCCTAAATGAAACGATTGTGCAAATGATACGGATGTAGAAAGAAGAAGGAAGCCAACAAAAAACTTGCGCATTAAAGTGATTTAAGGAGGGGTAAACAAATATTGTACCGTTGTACAATTGTAAAACGCAAACAAGCCTTGCTTAGTATAAGGTAAATGGTATTTGCGCAAATAAAGCGGCTATTTCAGAAACAGGTCAGTAAACTTTATTCCCAGGCCTGGTCTACCCGTTGTTATTACCTCGCCATTATCATATTCAAGCCCTGTGGCAATATCTTCTTCGAGTAATAAAGGTCCGTCAACATCTACGTAATCAACCTGTGGTATTAGGTGGGCAATAGCCGCGGAGCCAATTGTTGATTCATTCATACTGCCCAGCATTACTTTCATATCAAGTTCCCTTGCCCTGCTGATCATGCGTAAGGCTGGTGTAATGCCACTGCATTTCGTTAGCTTGATATTGATGCCATGAAAATGATTTTGACATTTGTCTACATCTTCTTCTCCTACACAACTTTCATCTGCAATTAGTGGTAAGGGAGATCGGTCAAATAAAAATCTCATTCCTTCCCAATCATCTTTTGCCAATGGTTGTTCTATAAATTCAACACCCAATTCCTTAAACGCGATAATTTTCTGCAGCGCTTCATCTGCTTTCCAAGCCGCATTTGCATCAATGCGAAATATGGCATTGGTATGCTTGCGAAGTGCCGCTACAATTTCAATATCGTTTTCTGTTCCTAATTTAATTTTATAAATAGGCCAGGGCTTTTCCTGCATCTTTTGCACCATTTTTTCAATGGTGTCAATACCAATTGTGTAATCGGTTGATGGAGATAAAGGATGATCGTTTTGCCAAATTTCTTTTAACGGTTTGCCTTTCATTTTACCATACAAATCCCAGCCTGCCATATCGAGTGCACAAACTAAAAATGGATTTTGAGGATATAAATGATGCAGGTAATGCCAATACCTTTCCGGTTCGGTAAATGCAAAACCTTCAACGAATCTTTTTTTTCGTTCGAGGTCTTCCACCATTTTCTCAACCGGTATATTATAGTAAGTGATGGCCGGCGCCTCGCCCCACCCAACATGACCTAAATGTTCCAGGCAAACAACCAATGATGGTTGGTGCGTTTTGGTTCCTTTAGAAATACTGAATGGGTATTTAAATTTAAGATTGTATGTTTTGTACGCCAGCTTCATTCCTTACTATCGACCGCTATTTGTAATGTAATCTTTCAATTCTTCGCTAAACTCTTTTTCTTTTATTAACTGCTCTAAAGTAAGATGCATGCGGTATTTCCAATAATGATTTGGATCTGCCGGTATATTAATTCTTTCTTCATGCGGATCTTGCCTGCGCAAGGTTTCACTCATACCCAAAAGATCCTGCAGTTGAAAAATACTCCACATAGCAGGCGAATAAAGGTGTTGTAAAATAAGCGCCCTGTTCACCCATGGTTCACAAAAAGCCGGCGCTTCGCCATGTGCTTCCAGGATCGTATTGTAAAACTTTTGCGTTCTGCTTCGATCTTCTTCCCACCAGCCTCTCAACGTACTCATATCGTGTGTTGAAGGTGTAATAACAGATAAATAAGGTGCGTTTTTCGGATGAAAGAATTCGATGTTCGGATCCTTTGGCATTCTTTGAATTTCCAAACTTAAAATGCCAAGGTCTCGCATGACGCCGGGAACCGAATGCGGAACCATTCCCAGGTCTTCACCGCAAATAAGCATGTCGGTTGATTCCTTTAAGTGCGGAAGTTTACTCAATGCTTCTTTCTTCCAGAATTCATCCTGCCTGCGATAGAAATAATCTACATAGAGTTCTTTCAATTTAGCCTTTGTGGCTCCATCAAAATGCTGGAAAGATGATGTTTGTTCAATTGATATGCGAAAATGAAAATGCTGTTTAGACGATCCTTCTTCTTCAAATAAGATCACATTTGAAACAAGATCGAACAAACCATTTCTCAATAAATTTTTTTCTTCAAGGTCTGAATGGTTTGCAAAATAATCGTCGATTTTTCTTTGCGTGTTGAATTGTTCCTGCAGTTCATACGTGAGTTCGTCTTTTCTTTTCAAAAACGATTCTTTTACAAAATTTGCATGAACACCAAATATTTCATCAACAACACCATCGGTTATGTAAGGCTCGCAATAACGTTCGTAATCAAACCAAATTCCTCTTTCGCCTAATTCGGAAATATGGATCGGTAAAGCCGGAACAAATCTTCCTAAAATTCCTTCAACAGCATTTAGTGGAATGCTCCATATGCGGAAGAAGCCTAGAATATGATCAATTCTAAATGCATCGAAATAATTACTCATTTGCTCGAAACGCTGGCGCCACCATTCAAAATGGTTTTGCTGCATTTTGTGCCAGTTGTAGGTTGGAAAGCCCCAGTTTTGACCTTTGACTGCAAAATCATCGGGCGGAGCACCTGCCTGCCAGCACATATGGTATTGCTCCGGATCGGTCCATGCATCAACGCCGTTGCGGTAAATACCAATGGGAATATCTCCTTTTAAAACAATGCCTTTTTTATGCGCATAATCAACTGCATCTTTTAATTGCAAATGCAAATGATATTGAACATAATAATAGAAACGAATTTCAGTTAAGGATTTAGAACGCGGTGCAGACAGCTTCTCCAAAACATCATCCGAATAAACATTATTAGTTTTCCATTGATTAAAGTCGGCAGTTTTATTTTTGTCTCTCAAAAAACAAAATGCGGCATAAGGTTTTAACCAATGTTGATTAGCATCGAAGAAATCATGGTATTCATCTTCTTTTGAAAAATCATTGCCCTGCAAATCAAACAACTCCCGCAGCATACGCATTTTAAAATCCATCACCTGCTCGTAATCAATATCCGAAAGCGTGTTTAGTTGCTTTTGTTTCCGTTGCAGCGACTTAATAACTTTTTCATTTTTTTTACCTGCAATTTTTTGAAGATTAATATAAACGGGGTGCAAGGCAAAAGCTGAAATAGCCGCGTAAGGATAAGAATCCGCATTGGTAAAAGTTGCAGATGTATCGTTAATAGGCAATAATTGTATGAGCTTTAACCCGGTTTGTGCAGCCCAATCTGCCAATAATTTAATATCGGTAAACTCGCCAACACCAAAGCTGTTATTGCTTCTTAAACTAAATACCGGGATCGCTACTCCACTTCCTTTCCAGGTATTATTTGGTAATTGAACAAAGCCATCATGTATAATTGTTAATGAATCTTTGGAAGCATCGGCATGTAAGGTCCTGTTATCGCCATCTTCAAAACGAATGAATTCATTCTTTTTAATATTATAAACACCATATTTATATGAAATTGGGAAAAGAGTTGCGGAAAGGTCTAAATGAACAGTATACCATTCATCTGCTTTTTCCAGTAAGATTGGCTTACTGGTTTTCCAATTACCAAGTTCTTCATCATTACCTAATAAGCAAACAACCTCGTTTGATTTTAATAAAGGTGCTTTAACCTTAAATTGGTGTGTGAAATTTTTTAAGGCCTTCGTTTTGGTTTTAATATTATTTTTTAAAAATACTTCTTTAAACGGCGTTGTATAAAAAGCATTTTCAATACTTCCAACTGCATTCCAGGTATCAATTAAAACAACTGAATTGTTTTTTATTTTGTCCAAATGAATGATCCGGTTCTTTTCGCCTTCTTTCACCTGTTCGCCACTTTCGCTGGTAAGTATGTATTGGTATTGAAGAAAAGTGGCACCTTCTTCTAATTCGATGGAGGCCTTCCAGAATTCATGATTAAAAAAACTCATAGCCAGCAAACCTGCAGAAGTACTGCTGGAGCTGCCAAACAAATTACTATTTATAAATATCTTCTGTCCGAATTGTGTTGAGAAACGTAAATAAAAATCAATGCGCATTCGTTACATTTAAGCAGTAAAGTGGGAAAAAATGATTGTGTGCCTAAAACACAATAGTCGGCGAAAATACTAAAGCTATCGCATCAACGAAAGTCAATTTTGTGGCTGGATAAAAATAGTTAGTCAAACCATTCTCCCCTATTTTTGCAAAAATCTTTTTTAATGGAAATGAAACAAAGGTCAAAACGGTTATACTGGTTATTATTTTTTATTTCTACAGCAGCTTTACTTTTGGCTATCGCCTTGCATTGGCCCTGGTTAACAATGATCATTCCTTTTGTAGTTACCTTCTTTGTTTTGGCAATGGGAATTATCTAGTGTTAAAACTTCTTCTTAATCTAAAATATCATTATAATAGAAAAAGCCTTCCGCAAAACGGAAGGCTTTTTATTTTTAAGTCTTTCACTACTTGTAACAGACCTTATTTTACTTCTTCAAACTCGGCGTCGGTCACATTTTCTGATGTTGTGCCACCATTGCCTGGTTGTTGTTGTCCAGCAGCGCCATCGCCACCTGGTTGGCCACCGCCTTGTTCCTGGGTTGCTTTGTACATTTCCTCGCTTGCCGCAGTCCAGGCTGTGTTCAAGTTGGTTGTTGCAGTATCTATTTGAGCAAGATCAGCAGATTTATGCGCTGCCTTCAATGCTTCAAGTGCCGATTCGATAGGCGCTTTTTTATCTGCAGGAATTTTATCGCCGAATTCTTTTAATTGTTTTTCGCTTTGGAAGATTAAGCTATCTGCCTGGTTGATCTTTTCAACTCTTTCTTTTTCCAGCTTGTCGGTATCTTCATTAGCTTTTGCTTCGGCTTTCATTTTTTCAACTTCTTCCTTGCTTAATCCGCTACCCGCTTCAATCCTGATCTTTTGTTCTTTACCGGTTCCTTTGTCCTTAGCGGTTACATGCAGAATACCATTTGCGTCAATATCGAAAATTACTTCTACCTGAGGGACACCACGTGGAGCCGGGGGAATACCATCAAGGTTAAACATACCCAGGCTTTTATTTTGATTAGCCATCGGACGTTCGCCCTGTAACACATGGATCTGGACACCAGGTTGGTTATCGCTTGCGGTTGAAAAAGTTTCTGACCGTTTTGTAGGAATGGTAGTATTTGAATCGATCAAACGCGTCATCACACCACCCATTGTTTCAATACCTAAAGAAAGAGGTGTAACGTCTAACAACAATACATCTTTTACCTCACCGGTTAAAACTGCTCCTTGAATTGCTGCTCCAATCGCAACTACTTCATCAGGGTTTACGCTTTTATTAGGTTTCTTA
The DNA here is from genome assembly GCA_036676725.1 of Chitinophagaceae bacterium. Taxonomy (GTDB): domain Bacteria; phylum Bacteroidota; class Bacteroidia; order Chitinophagales; family Chitinophagaceae; genus Flavisolibacter. The sequence goes on along the minus strand of JAKFCI010000341.1, from coordinate 2,995 downwards.
TTAAAGAATTTTTCTACAATTTCCTGCACTTTTGGAATACGTGTAGAACCACCCACTAAGATCACTTCATCAATTTGCGAAGTTTGGTAGCCGGCATCCTTTAAAGCGGCTTCGCAAGGTTTTAAGCAACGCTCAAATAAAGTATCGGCTAATTGCTCAAATTTTGCACGGGTTAATTTTTTTACCAGGTGCTTTGGAACGCCATCGATAGCGGTAATATAAGGAAGGTTGATCTCCGTTTCTGAAGAAGAAGACAATTCGATCTTTGCTTTTTCAGAAGACTCTTTTAAACGCTGTAAAGCCATAGGGTCTTTACGCAAGTCTACATTTTCTTCTTTTTTAAATTCATCTGCCAACCAGTCCATGATCACTTTATCAAAGTCATCACCACCAAGGTGCGTATCACCATTTGTAGATTTTACTTCAAATACACCATCACCCAATTCAAGGATAGAGATATCAAAAGTACCGCCACCAAGGTCAAATACTGCAATGTGGTGGTCTTTTCCACCTTTGTCTAAACCGTAAGCAAGTGCTGCCGCTGTTGGTTCGTTTACAATACGACGAACATTTAATCCAGCAATTTCACCAGCTTCTTTTGTAGCCTGGCGTTGTGCGTCATTAAAGTAAGCCGGAACTGTAATTACGGCATCTGTTACTTCCTGTCCAAGATAATCTTCAGCGGTTTTCTTCATTTTTTGAAGAACCATTGCAGAAATTTCCTGCGGCGTATACATTCTGCCATCAATATCAATACGAACGGTATTATTGTCACCTTTTACAACTTTATAACTCCAGTGTGTGCTTTCTTCCGTCACTTCATCGAACCTGCGACCCATAAAACGCTTAACCGAAGAAATAGTGTTGTGAGGGTTGGTGATCGCCTGGCGTTTTGCCGGGTCGCCCACTTTACGTTCTCCGTTTTTTAAAAAGGCTACTACAGAAGGCGTTGTACGACGGCCTTCATCGTTGGCAATCACTACAGGTTCATTACCTTCCATTACTGCCACACAGCTATTGGTTGTACCTAAGTCAATACCGATTATTTTTCCCATGTCAATAGATTATTTAATGTTCACTATTGGTTATCAATGATTATGCCGCTGGCTGAAATGTGCAATTTTGGCAGAAGTAGAGAATTGACTGGTAAGATTTATAATGCCTATTTTAAAATGATTTTATACAAAAGAGGTAGTTCGGTGCAATCATTTAAAGTACTTTGCGTTTGGTATTCAAACCTTGTCCGTAAATATGAAAATTTATTTTTCGGTTTTCTTCTTGACTTTAGGAACAATTGTCAATGCCCAAAAAACTGCTTCCAATCTTACCATCGATTCTTTACCACAATCAGAAATTGATATTCCAATCCAGGTTTCTTTAAAACCTTTTTATGCTTTAGCAGAAAAAAATGTGGATACGGTATTTACTTCACCCAACTACCCTGCCGATTGGATACAAAGTGATTGCGCTACACGTTATAAATACAGTTTTCGTCGTAGTCCCTTGCAGATGAAAGCATCTGGTCTTTCGCTTAATCTTGGCTTTACCGGCTATTACAAAATTGTTGGTTCTACAAGAGTATGTGTAGCCGGTGCAGCTGTTTCCCCATGGACAGCTCCCTGCAAATGTGGTTTTGATGAACCTGAAAGAAGAGTGAATGTCTCCTTTACCAATTCACTGGCTATACAACCGGATTATAAAGTAAAACTGGCGATCAAAAGAAACGAGCCGCAGGCATTGGATAAATGCGAGATCTGTTTCTGGGGACAGGATATTACCAAAGATGTTTTGAATGGGCTGAAAGGATTTTACTAGGCAAGACTTTAAAGGATGGTGAAGAGATTCATCAAAAACCAGCATTAGAACTTAGAGGGATTAAATTTAATTTACCTTATGCTGCTTTCGATGAAGGTGATCCTTTCCTTGAAAATAAAGAAACATGTATGGATATGGATTTTTGGAGACCTTATCTTGATATGCTGGCAAAAAACCGGTATAACTGTTTGAGTTTATGGTCTGAACATCCATTCCATCTTATGGTTGTCTCACATAAATATAGAAATGCGAATCCATTTAGTGATGATCAAATCCAAAAGAATATTCAATTCTTTAAAGAGTTACTACAATATGCTGCTAATAGAGGTATCGACGTCTATCTGTTTACTTGGAATATTAGACTGTTGCCTGAAGTGGCAAGGGGATTAGAACTTCCGGAAACTGTAGGAGACTTTGGGAACATGTATGATCACTTGATTCATCGCGTAGGGATTTCACTGAACCGTTTTCGGGGAAAATCAGAAATTATCAAAGATTACTTTCGTGAAATGATTTTACAAGTTTTAATCACTTATCCCGAACTTAAGGGCATAGGAACCTCGGCTAGTGAATGGATGGATGGTACAGGCTATGAAAGGGAACAATGGATTGCTGAAACTTATATAAAGGCTATTAAAGAATCAGGTCGTAGAATTCCATTTATTCATCGTACAAATATGCAAAATGCAGGGAAAGAAATCAAGGATATGATTCAAAATCAATTTGATAAAGAGGATTTCTTTATTAGTTGGAAATATTCCAATGCACATTGCTATTCTCATCCCAATCCTCCATTTGAAAATAGATGGAATGCGTGGGAAGGTATAGATCTGGAAAATACCCAAGTTTTATTTACGGTCAGAAATGATGATGTATTCACCCTTCGGTGGGGTGATCCTGATTACATTCGTTCCTATGTTAAAGGAATGATAAAACCATATGTGAAAGGGTTTTATTGGGGAGCAGATGGGTATATTTGGGGAAAGGATTTTCAGCATATTGATCACGGTCACAAGACATGGATATATGATTTCGAAAAACACCTGTTCCAATTCCAGCTCTGGGGGCGGTTATCTTATAATCCTGAACTCGATGATAGTGTTTGGGAACATTTATTACAGGATATTTATGGACATGAGAATGCTGGACAATTTCTAGAAGGATTACGCTATGCCTCTAA
>JAKFCI010000340.1:0-19495 GCA_036676725.1 Chitinophagaceae bacterium | reverse complement strand
CTTTCGGAAAAAGGACACGAGGTTTCTGTGTTTATTAATGATACATCTGTACAGAATTTTGAAATTACTGCGAACCAAAAGATCCGCATCATTCGATTCAATCCTTCCCGCACGAATTCATCATCTTTTCTTGGGCATGTCACTAATATCAGTTACGAGTTTGCAGATATAGTAAAAGAATTTATAGGTAAAGAAGGACAACCGGGTATTATTGAGGCACAGGAGTATTTAGGCATTGCTTATTATTTACTTCAATATAAACAACTATTATACGATTGGTGTAAAGATGTACCGGTATTGATTACCATGCACTCGCCTTCTTTTTTGTACATGGAGTATAACCATGTTTCCCAGTATCGATATCCCAATTATTGGATCTGCGAAATGGAACGCTTTTGCCTGCAGGCTGCGAATCATATAATTTCTCCCAGCCAATTCATGGTGGATGAACTGGAGAAAAGATTTGAGTTAAGAAATAAGAGTCTCACCATCATTGCCAATCCATTTTTTGCTGGTGGATTTTTTAAACCTGTTGAAGAGAAGGCCCGGCCAAACCAAATTGTATTTTACGGAAAACTAACCGTACAAAAAGGCGCATTTAAACTACTTGAATATTTCAAAAATCTTTGGGACAATTCGTTAACCAGGCCACTTTATTTGTTGGGCGGTCAAGATATTGTTTACCATCCTGAGGGTAAAACAATGGGTGATATCATTCGCACCAAATACAAGGCTTATATCGATCAGGGTCTTTTACTATTGGAAGATCGTATTGAACCGGCTTCTGTCGCAAAGCGTTTGTCAAAAGCAGAAGTTGTTATTATTCCAAGTTGTAATGATAATTTGCCATACGTGGTTTTTGAAATGATGGCGCTGGGTAAAGTGTTGTTGGTTTCAAAACAAGGCGGGCAATTTGAAGTAATTGAAGATGGAAAAGATGGTTTCGTTTTCGATCATGAACAACCGGAAACATTTGAAGCGCAGCTTAATAAAATATTACAGCTTAATGATGATGAGCGAAAAATGATTGCACAAAACGCAGTAAAAAAAGTTTCATCAGTTTATAGCCTTGATACTATTTACAATCAAAAAATTGAGGTTGTAAATAAATTAATAAATAAACAAAAATTAAGATCGGCTTTCCCGTTCATTCGCCAAAATTCTAATGAACATTTAAATATCGGTAATACCTCAGAAGGTTTTGAGAAAGGTCTCTTGTCAATTGTAATTCCCTATTATAACATGGGAACTTATTTAGATGAAACAGTTCAATCGGTTTTGGCAACAAATTATTCTCCAAAGGAGATTATCATTATTAACGACGGCAGCAACGAAAAAGAAAGTTTAGAATCATTAAACCGCTACCGCAACATCGCAGGAATTAAGGTTGTTGACAGCGTCAATAAAGGTTTAGCAAGAACAAGAAATACAGGTGCTGAAATAGCCAATGGTGAATACCTGGCTTTTTTAGATGCTGATGATAAAATTGATAGCACCTATTACTCCAAGGCAATCAAAGTATTAAAGCATTATGACAATGTACATTTTGTTGGTGCCTGGACGAAATATTTTGAAAACTCAAATGCAGTATGGCCAACATTTACACCGGAACCTCCAATCATACTTTTCCATAATACGGTTAATTCAAGCGCACTGGTTTATAAGCGAACCGCTTTTATTGCTGGTGGGCAAAATGCAACCAACATGATGTTCCAGGGTTTGGAAGACTATGAAAGTGTTATTGCATTATTAAGTAAAGGATACGCCGGCGTAGTGTTACCTGAAGTTTTATTTTATTACCGTGTGCGCCATAATTCAATGATTCGTGCCATTTCAAAAAATAAAAAGCTATTGCTTTATGAATACATAAGCAAAAAGTACAGTCCGATTTATGCTAATTTTGGAGCCGAAGTATTTAACCTGTTAAATGCAAATGGTGCCGGCTATGAGCTGGACAACCCAAGTTTGGATTACGCTGTTTATTTGAAAAATCCTTTGTTGAATAAATTTGCAAATAAGGCAGTTGCGATTATTAAAAATAATCCAAGACTTAAAAAAGCAGCCCTTGGAATATATAATAAAATGAAATCTTAACCGATTATGATAAAGGTGCTTGGAGATTGGGCAAAAGGAACAAATAAGTTAGAGCGCATTTGGTTGCTGGCTAAGATTGAATACAAGCTTCGCTATTATGAAAATAAACTTGGATTATTTTGGGCATTGCTCAAACCAGTTTCTGATATTTTTATTTTTTATGTAGCCTTTGAATTAATACTGAAGCAAGGCATACCAAATTTTGTTTCTTTTCTTTTTATTGCATTAATCATTTGGAATTTTTTTGTAGAGTCAACTACTGGAACAATACAAATACTCAGTACAAAAAAATATTTGTACGAGTACACCAATATGAATAAAATAGAAATTTATCTTTCAACCATTTTTTCAAATTGTATTGGTTTTGTATTTAACCTTAGTTTTTTTATTCTTTATTTTCAATTTATTGATTCAGGTACTCTGGGTTTAGGCATTGAAGCTCTATACATCATACCCATTTTTTTAAACCTAATCATTTTATCGCTTGCGTTTTCACTGATCTTATCTTGTATTTATGTGCTTGCAAAAGATATTACACAAGTATGGATGGTAGTAACTGGAATTGGATTTTGGATATCACCCATTCTTTTTAAACTAGAAACTTTCAGAGAAGCACTTCCCGGTATTGATTTTGCAAACCCTATTGCAGGTATAATAATTAATGCCCGCAACGCTATGTTGTACCAAAAAGCACCAGAATGGAACTTGTTTTATTTCGATTTTGTTTATGCCATTATTTTATTGCTTGTTGGTATTCTCATGTTGAATAAAATTGGTTCAAGAGCGGCAGAAAAATTATAGACGAAGTATGAAAGATGTTATCGCTATTGAGGCAAAGCAAATCAGTAAAACCTTCCACATTTCGGAAGACAGCCACAATACAGTTAAACACCGGTTGTTCAACTTGTTCAATCCACCAAAACGAAAACACGTTAAAGCGGTCAAGCCTTTGTCATTACAAATAAAAAAAGGCGAGTGCATTGGATTATTGGGAAGAAATGGAAGTGGCAAATCAACCTTGGTAAAACTATTGGCAGGCGTTTATCCAACAGATACAGGTACCATTAAAATAAATGGCTCTACCATGTTAATGAACCTTGGTGTAGGTATGAGCCACGAATTAACGGCAAGAGAAAATGTATATGTTTCCGGGTCTGTATTGGGATTAAAAATAAAAGAGGTTGATGCCATCTTCGATGAAATTGTAGACTTTGCAGAATTGAGAGAATTTATTGATACCAAGATCAAATTCTTTTCTTCTGGGATGGTTGCAAGACTTGCATTTTCAATTGCAGTGAATGCTGGTGCCGACATTATGTTCCTTGATGAAATTTTTGCCGTTGGTGATATGAAGTTCCAGGAAAAGGCAATCAAGGTTTTTGAAAGCTCCTGGATCGAGGGAAAAACAGTGATACTTGTTAGTCACACAATGGAAACCATTCAAAAATATTGTAAACGTTCCGCCTATATGGACCTCGGTGAACTTAAATTTTTTGGTGATACAAACGAGGCAATCGAATTATATATGAAAGATAATGTTTAATTATTTTTTTTTAAATCTACCAATAAAAAAGGTATAAAAAATCCAACTACCATTCCACCCATTGTTCGGTCAAAGTAAACTTCGGTAAACATTGCTAAGCCGATGGTACCAATAATCAGGAGTGCTAACCAATCCCTGTTTTTTATGGTATAATAAACCGGTAAAACAATCCACCCAAAGAGAAATAAAAGGAGGCCGATTATTCCTGTACTCATTAAAATGTCCAGGTAATTATTGTGCACATTTTTTTTGGTTACTATGCCAAATTCAAAATCTTTACTTGCATATTCCTTTACCAATTCATTTTGTTTATCACCAAGACCAACACCAACCAAAGGTTGTTGTAAAAAAACATTCCATCCGCACTGCCAGGCTGCTAATCTAAAATTGGCGCCATTCCATTGGTCGGCATTTACCTCCATATTATAATGGCTTTCCTTACCCATACTTTTAAAATTAAACTCTGTATAAGTAAGCTCCTTAAAGCGATTAATTGTCTGGGGAAAAAATTTAAAAACAAAAAATATCGCCATTACCATGGCCATTAAAATGGTAGCGCCTTCCAAATATTTTTTTCTTTTAAAAATATAAAATAAGATAAAGGAAAACGTAACCCCATATAAAACCAACATCATATTCCGGCTTGCCAACAAATAGCTAAATACAAATAAAAAAATAACGGCTGTTGTATATAATAACTTCTTTTCTCGTTTAATGTTTTTAAAAAAAATAAAATAACCGTAAATAAAAATGGAAATATTAACCAGCAAAGAAATATAAATAGATTGGCGGCCAATGATGTGCGTCAACGAATCATTATACAGGAGTGCAGGTTCCTTAAAAAAATCAGAAGCATAAATACTATACACCAGGCAGCCTAAACTGGCAACTGTTGTAATAAATGCAAAGCCTAATAAAATCTTTTCTTTTAAGGTTTTACTAATGCTGATCAATCCAATGGTTACGGGAAAATAAAAGAGTGCCAACCGGGTATCCAGGTAACGAAAACCCCTGTCTTTATTATCAGATAACATGAGACTAACCCCAATCATTGCAAAAAACAAGACCATAAAAATGATATGTTTTCGCTGTTGGAGTAATTGCCACTTTTCTTTTATTGGATTAAATAAAAGGGCGCATAAAAGCACGCAACCAATAATAACGCCATTGATCGTGTCGGTATGCGCATAAAACAAAACTGCAAAAAATAGCAGCAATAAGTAATAAAGAATATTTTCTTTCCTGGTCATTCGTAAGATGGAAATGAAAAATTATTAACTACATCAGCAAACCGCCATCGGCATTTATAACCTGCCCGGTCACATAAGCACTTAGGTCAGATGCTAAAAATAAGGTCACATTCGCTATGTCTTCAGAAGTTCCAAATCTTCCTAAAGGAATTCCTGCTTTGTATTTATCGCCTTGCTCGCCTTCCTTCAAATAAGAAGTCATGTCTGTTTCAACAAACCCCGGTGCTATTGCATTACAACGAATATTACGGCTGCCTAATTCTTTTGCCACGCTCTTTGTAAAACCAATAATGCCTGCTTTGCTTGCTGCATAACTACTTTGCCCTGCATTACCCATAACACCAATTACCGAACTCATATTAATAATACTACCGCTTTTGGCTTTCATCATAGGTCGTATTACCTGCTTGGTCATATTAAACACACTTTTCAAATTGATGTTCATCACGTCATCCCATTGCTCCGGCGTCATGCGTAACAATAAATTATCTTTCGAAATACCGGCATTGTTCACACAAATATCTACAGCACCAAATTCTTTCAATACATCATTTACCAGGCTTTCGCATTCCGAAAAAATGCCGGCATTGCTTCTATATGCTTTTGCTTTTACACCAAGTGCTACAAGTTTTTCCTGCAAAGCATTTGCCTTTTCAGCACTTCCTTCACTAACATAAGTAAAAGCAATGTGTGCCCCTTGTTCTGCAAATTTTAAAGCAATACCTTCCCCAATACCGCGGGCTGCGCCGGTAATAATTGCAACTTTGTTCTGTAATAATTTCATGTGTTTATTTTGTAGCCATCAAAAGTAATTCTATTCAACTTTTATTGCGTCGCACACTTGTACTTTCTAATTTCTATTCAGCATCAAACTTTTCTAACATTACTTCCTCAAATCTTGCCACGAACATTCAATGCATCCCTCAAACCATTTCCTAATAAATTAAATGCAAGTACAAGCAGCATAATAGCAAAGCCAGGCGCCAGCGCCAGCATTGGGTTTTGAGTAATAATAAAATTGTAATTCTCTTTTATCATTAGGCCCCAGCTAGGTTGCGGCGGTTGTACGCCAACACCCAAGAAGCTTAAACCAGCTTCTATTACAATAGCCGATGCAAAATTAGATGCAGCTATCACCAAAATGGGGCCCATAATATTTGGCAAAATATGCCTGGCAATTATGCGGAAGTGAGAAAAGCCTAATGCTTTTGCTGCTTCTACGTATTGCATTTCTCTTGTAGCTAAAATTTGTCCGCGTACAAGGCGTGCAACATTTACCCACATGGTTAAACCAACGGCTACAAACACCTGCCAAAAACCCTTTCCCAATAAAAGCGTTATTGCAAATACCAATAATAAAGTTGGTATACTCCAAATCACATTAATCAGCCACATTATAATATCATCCCACTTGCCACGAAAGTAACCGGCGATCGCTCCTAAAAAAATGCCCAGGGTTAGCGAAATGATGACTGTAATTAAGCCTACACTTAAACTAACCCGCGTACCTATTATTAATCGGCTTAAAATATCACGACCGTATTTGTCTGTACCAACCCAAAACTTTTTTGTTACAATTGGTGTTGGAGCTAATGTTGTTCGATGAAATGAAATTCTTTCCGTAAGTCCTTCATCAATATATTTTTCAGCAACAATACTGTCGCCTGTTTTTTGCCATTTTAATATGGGGATGTATTCAAAATTGTCTCGCTTACCTTCTGCAATTCTTTCAAAAAAATTTTCTTTGGTTGGTTGAACTTCTTTTTTTAAAAGCAAGAATGTTTGTTCGAAACCGGGTTTTTGTCCACCGATCTCTAAAATGATCCTGTTGGCAAATGGCGATGGATCGGGGGCAACCAGGTACCCGAAAAGCGCAACCAGTATCGCCAAAACAATCAATACCAATCCGGCCATGGCACCTTTATTTTTTTTAAGCCGGTGCCAGGCTGCCTGCCAGAATGATTTTGAGCCTCCTGATTTCAAGATGATAAAATTGCTTTTGGAAATTTTAAACTGAAGTGCCGATCTCGAAAAGTACTTTTAAAACACCACTTAAAAAAACTGCACTTAATTTTTTGCGATCATAATAATTTTAATAAACCGGGCGTGCCGGCAGCCAATCCATTGGTGGAATAAGTGCAGGCAGCTGGTAATAATTATTTTGAAGGCTATCATTCCAGCCATTGGGATTACGATAAAAAGTTTTGCTGCTAAAATAAACGGACCCGTGCACATTGGGTGTTGCACGTAAAATCTGTAACTGTTTGGGCAATTGGTTTTTGTTGTGCCAGGCCGGGCTGCTTTTTTCAAAAGCCCTGTATATACCATGACCAATATACATGTGGCGGCCATAAGAATGTTTACTCCACCAATCTATCAAGGTTTCAAATGCCACGAGCTTGTGACCTGTTTCCCAATATAATTGCGGCACCACGTAATCAATCCAGCCATTGCGGGTCCATAATAAAATATCAGCGTATAAGTCATCATAATTTGTAACGCCGGCTTTTGTTGGCGAACCCATGGGATCTTTATCACTATTGCGCCATACACCAAATGGCGAAATGCCAAATTTTACCCAGGGCTTTTCTTCTTTAATAATTCGGCTCAGTGCAAAAATGATGGAGTCGACATTACTGCGGCGCCAGTCATCTTTTTTTAAACCATTACCATATTGTTCGAAGGATGGCGCATCGGGAAATTCCTTTCCTGCAATACGATAAGGATAAAAATAATCGTCCATGTGCATGGCGTCAATATCATAACGGCTCACCATATCGCGTACAACATCTTCTACCCAATGTTGCGCTTTTTTATTACCTGGGTCAAAATATAGTTTACCGCCATATTCCACAAACCATTCAGGATGCAGTTTAGTTATATGCGCTGGGGCAATTGAGGCTTTGGATAAATTAAAATTTGCCCTGTATGGGTTTGCCCACGCATGAAATTCAAAGCCACGTTTGTGGGCTTCTTCAATCATAAACTGCAAAGGATCGTAGTAAGGAAAAGGAGGCTTCCCTTGAACGCCGGTCAGCCACTGGCTCCACGGCTCGTAAGGAGAGGGATAGAAAGCATCGGCTGCAGGACGCACCTGAACAATAACTGCATTCATTCCATTTTTTTGGTGCATATCCAGCTGCCGGATATATTCAGCCTTTTGACTTGCTGCATCATACTGTTTTGGCAAGGGCCAATCAATATTGTCAACAGAAGCGATCCACACGCCGCGGAATTCGTACTTAGGTTGAGAAAAACCAATAAAAAAGGAGAAAAGAAAAAAGAAAATTAGGGCGGACCTCTTATTCATGCTCATCAATTAGGAGCACAAAATACGTTAATCTGGATTTCGAAGTTTGTCTAGTAATTGGCTAAGTTGTTCTGCCTCGCTTTCGGTAAGGTTATTCATTACATTATCTATGTTCGCAGCTTCTGTGTCCAGCTTTTTTAAAAGCTTTTGGCCCTTATCGGAAATGGTGACGTCAACCAATCGCTTGTCTTTTGGACAAACACATTTTTTTACCAGCTCTTTTGCTAATAGCCGGTCAACAATGCGGCTCGTATCGCTCATTTTATCGAGCATGCGCTCCCTTATTTGCAAGGTTGATAAAGGTTCAGGCGAACTCCCGCGAAGGATGCGAAGAATATTATATTGCTGGTGGGTAATATCCTCACTGGCCAGGAAATTTTTTATGCGTTCAATCGTCCAGCCATAGGTATACAAAAGGTTGATCATTGCCTTTTGCTTGGCATTGCGAAAAGTTTCCTGGTGTATGTCTTTTTCTATTCCCATCTAGTTGTAAAAGTAAAAAGTTCCGGCAAAGCTATGTGCCTGCCGGAACGATAGTTTGCTCAATATTAGTTATTATAATAAAATTTCTCTTCTACAATCTTTCCGTTTTTCCAACGCTGGGTTGATACCTGCTTGTAGTTGCGTACACCGTAGTCTTTGTGGGTGTAATCAAACCACCATTCAACTGCGGCTATATCATCAGAAATAATGGTGTTTAAAACCTTGGCGCCGCGAAATTCAGTTAAACCATCAACAAAGGCCACTTCGTATTCCCTGTTGGTATCAAATCCTTCGCGTACGGGGTAATCGTTATCCTGCATTTTTACATCGGGTGCATAAAACTTGTCAAATGCATCTAAGATTTTTCCTTCTAAGATCATGTTGTTTAGCTCTTCTACATTTGCTTTCAAATCTTGTGTCATAATTAATAATTGTTTAGAAACCCAAAATTAATGTTTAAACATTGATTATAGCAAAATCCATTTGTTATTTTTTTACTAAGCCTTTTACTTACTATGAAACTTCGGTTGTGTCACACCCTTATACTTCCAGTAATGCTATTGGGCAATTAGCAGTTTACAAATAATGCTCGCCGTTATAAAGTATTTTACACAATGCCCATTAAATTACCAGCCGCTGAAGTGAGTGACACAACGAAAGATGCTCGTTGCAATTGGCTTGTACAAAAAAATTTCAGAAAAAATTGTTAGCCCCAGACTTTTACGCCTTCGGAGCAATTGGCGCAAATGTCAATGTTTTGGCGGCTTTGTAAAACCTTACTGCGAAACTGGTTGTAGGTACCATTTTTCCAAAGCTCTTTAAAGCTTTGCTGGTTTAAGTTACCCAATTGGTGTTGCGCATCTTTATCAAAACAACAAGGCACCACGGCACCATTCCATGTAATTACAGGGTCGTGCCACAAGCGCCAGCAATGGTTTTCGTTATTACCACGAAATTTCATTTTGCCCTCCTTGTCTTTTTTGTAGCGGCTGTATTTTTGATTGAGCGGAATTAATTTATTGGGATCATTTTCATAATCATATACCTGCGCCGTTTTCAACCAAACATCATCTACACCAATTTGTTTGGCCAATTCTTTTACTTCTTCAATCTGGTGCTCGTTGTGGCGCACCACCAAAAATTGAAAAATAATAAATGGCGTCCTGCTTTTTAATTCTTTTTTCCACTTAACAATATTGGCTGCGCCTTCTAAAACTTTATTCAAATTGCCGCCAACACGGTATTGCTGGTAGGTTTCCTGCGTTGTTCCATCAATCGAAATGATCAGGCGATCCAAACCACTTTCAACGGTTCGTTTTGCCACATCATCTTTTAAATAATGCGCATTAGTAGATGTAGCTGTGTATATTTTTTTTGAAGCAGCGTACTGCACCATATTTAAAAAATCAGGATTTAAAAAAGGCTCACCCTGGAAATAAAAAACCAGGTACGTAAGGTCTTTTGAAATTTGATCGATGGTTTCGGTAAAAAAATCTTTACGCAACATGCCGGTTGGTCGTGAGAAAGCCCTTAACCCACTCGGGCACTCCGGGCAACGAAGATTGCAAGAAGTTGTTGGTTCAAAAGAAATGGAAATGGGCATGCCCCACTGTATGCTTTTCTTTGTCCATTTGCTAACATGGTAGCTGCTAAAAACCTTTGCCATGTTCAGCACACGGCGCGGCGTAAGCTTACTTAAAAAATTCACACTATCATTCCAGTTGATCCGCGCCATTATGGTAAAGGTAATTTAGAAATATTTCTGATTTCCCTAATAAAGGATGTTGCCTGCCGGATCAACCTTCCAGCCTACTACATTAACCAATCGAAAAAGCCGCCTGCATAATTTTACTTTTTACACGTTATGCATTTGCAGTACTATTGCAACAATGCCGCCCAGGAAAAGAAAAGGAAATCGTTTTATCAGTTTTGTTATAGGGCTTACCATGGTGTCGGCATTTATTGGCATTGCCTATGTTGTGTATTTGTGGGCCTCAAATAAACCTTCTGATTTTGTTGAATACACTGAATTTGGCATCCCCATTCCGACTCGTTTTGGCATTCACGGCATTGATGTAAGCCGGTACCAGCAACGCATTTCCTGGAAATCTGTAAAGGAGATGAATGTAAGTGGCATTCAACTTGATTTTGCTTTTATAAAAGCAACAGAAGGCACAAACAGGACCGACCCGTTTTTTAAACGCAACTGGAAGAACACAAAAGAAGCAGGCGTTACTAGAGGCGCTTACCATTTTTTTATTCCCTGGAAAGATGGAAAAGTTCAGGCGCAAAATTTTATAAAAACCGTAACCCTTTCGCCAGGCGACCTGCCACCGGTTTTAGATGTAGAACAATTAGGCAAAACAAGTGTTCTTAACCTGCAAAAGGAAGTAATAGAATGGCTGGTAATTGTGGAAGCACATTATGGAATAAAACCAATCATTTATACAAACGCAGATTTTTACAAACGCAATCTTGGTAAAGACTTTGATGAATATCCTCTTTGGGTGGCACACTATTTACAAAAACACCAACCACGTATAAACAGGGCTTGGAGTTTTTGGCAGCATAGCGAACAAGGCCGGGTAAATGGTATTGTTTCAAAAGTAGACTTCAATGTTTTTAATGGAGACTCCATTGAATTCAGATCACTATTAATACCATAAAATCATGGACGAATTTGACCAGGGAGGCATAGACCCCCAGGTAAAAAAATATTTTAGAAAGATCATTAATTCCTTCTCTTATGGAATGTTGTGGATGCTGGCCATGTCCTTTCTTGGCTTATACTTTCAACTCGGTTTTGTAGCAGACGGATTCAGGTGGTATAATGTCGTTTTTTACCTCGTTTTTCTTTTTACTTTATTCCTACTTATTCGTTTTTTTTACCGCACCTGGAAAGTAGGTTGAAAAATTATTTATTAAATAAAATATAGTCGTAGTATTTAAGATTCCAGAAAGGAATAAAAGTTTTCCAAAACTCTGAAAACTTTATTTTTTCCAATGCCACCAGTCGCAAACCAAATACAAAGGGGTGGTAAACAAATACATGTATTAGCCAACTAACCATTATAAATTTTATTGAAAAAGGGTTGAAGTAATGAACTAACATTATTAAGGCTAATGGCATTAATAGCGCCAGGCTAAAAACGAACCTGTTTTTTAAATCCATGTTTGATCTTAAGCTTAAGGTTTAAATCTACAAACTGTAATTCAAGTTTCATAACCCTATGTCACTTTTCATTTACGAGCTATGATCGGCCACAATTTTCCATTCGCCTTTTATTTTGCGCAGCAGCAAAGTGTAATGGCCACTTAAATTACCAGCCGTCCGCTGCAGCATCCATTTACCAACCACAAAATAATAATCCTTCGAAATTGGTTTTACCTGGATGATATCAAAGGAAAGTTGCCCCATTGATGCCGTATCGGGGTAACCCTTTTTATAATTTTCAAGCGTTTGCTGCCAGCCCCAAACAACACCTGATTTTCCTATGAACATCAGCGAATCACTTTTAAGGTAAGTTTGCATAAAGCCTTCCACATCGCCTTTATTCCACGATTTCGTTTGCTTTTCCAATAAACTACGGATATGCTTTTCTTCATTTTTAGGTTGTGCAATAACAGTAAACGATGTCAAAATAAATGCGAGCACCAAAAGCTTTCTCATATAAAAGATTAAAATTCAATTTACGGAAGCTTTGGCAAACAGAAACCATTACCAAGGCGCTACCTTTGCTGCATGACCAAAAAAAGGGTGTTTTACTTTATATTTTTTACCATCTTGGTAGTTGGTTTTTACTTCACCATGACCTCCCTTATTCCCCAATTAGCAAAACCCGTTATTCCGCCCATTGGAACCGTTAAGGAGTTTTCTTTTACCAACCAGGATGGCGTTAAAGTAACCGAAAAGGACATGGCGAATAAGGTAACGGTTGTTGAGTTCTTTTTTACAACTTGTAAAGGTATTTGCCCACGCATGAATAAAAACCTCCGCACTATTTATGACCAGTTTAAAACGGAAAATGATTTTTTGATCCTTTCTCACACTTGCGACCCTGCCATTGATACTGTTGCCCAATTAAAAAAATACGCTGATTCAATGGCGGTTGATACTAAAAAATGGATGTTTTTAACAGGCAGTAAAGACAGTTTATACCACATGGCTCGTCACAGCTACAAAATTGATGACCCCAAAAATGATTTGAACAGCATTGAGGACGACTTTTTGCATACACAATTCATGGCGATAGTAAATAAAAAAGGCGATATTGTAAAGATCTACGATGGTTTAAAAAAAGATGAAATAAAAGAAATGAAGTCGGAGATTGAAAACCTTTTAAAAAAATAATTTATTGCTAACCCCGTGGAGAAAAGTGTTGAAAATAATATTGGTTTAATACTACGAAAAAACAACCTAAGTATAACCGAAAGCCGTAAAAAAATACTATCGCTTTTTTTACAAACCAAAGATGCCTTAGCCCATGGCGATATAGAAAAAAAAGCCGGGGAAAAATTTGACCGCGTTACCATTTACCGCACCTTACAAACTTTTGTTGAAAAAGGAATCATCCATTCTATACCAACATCGGATAACTCGGTAAAATATGCACTTTGCAAAGATTGCAAGGAAGGCCAGCACCACGACGATCATGTACATTTTGTCTGCTCCATATGCAATGCCACCATTTGTTTGGATGATATTGTATCACCTGACATTGAACTGCCACAAGGCTATTTAATAGAAAATGTGGAAGTTGTAATTAATGGCGTTTGCGATAAATGCAATACCAATAATTAACAAAAAAAGCCGGCTTTTACACCAGCTTTTGCAAAAATTAAATCAGATAATTTAATGCGAACCAGAAGCAGTCGGATGTGAAACTTTTTCTAACTCTTCGTGCACAAACAACATCAGCTCGCTGATATATTCCGGGGAGAAATTAAATTCCAATCCAGCCGCTTTGTACAATTCAGGCAAAGTCTTCGTTCCACCCAATTGCAAGGCTGCCATATAATTATTAATGGCCTGTTCTTTATTTTCTCTAAACTGTTTCCACAAACCAATAGCACCTAATTGTGCAATGCCATATTCAATGTAATAAAAAGGCACTTCAAACAAATGCAATTGTCTTTGCCAGCCCCATTTACGGTATTCTTCCAGCCCGGAAACATCCAGATTGATCGGCGTAAATTCATTCATGATGGTGCGCCAGTTTTCTGCTCTTTCCTCCACGCTGTGGTTTGGATTTTCATAAACCCAATGCTGAAATTTATCGATTGTTGCAATCCATGGAAATATGGTTACCACTCTTTCCAACTGGTGTTCTTTTGCACGACGCAGGTCTTCTGGATTGTCAAAAAAAGCATCCCAATATTCCATACTCATTAACTCCATTGCCATGCTGGCCACTTCAGCAATTTCCATTGGGTATTGCTTAAACGATGTCAGCGGCAATTCATGTGCTAAAAACGAATGGACTGCATGTCCGCCTTCGTGAACCATTGTGGTAACATCATGCATTTGCCCGGCCGCATTCATAAAAATAAATGGCGCACCTGTTTCTTCTAACGGGCAATTATAACCGCCCGGCGCTTTTCCTTTGCGGCTTTCAAGGTCAAGGCGGCCCATTTCTTTCATCTTCGTCAGGCATTCAGCAAAAAACGGGTTGAGCTTATTAAAGCAATCAACTGTTTTATTGACTAATTCTTCCGGTGTTTGAAAAGGGGTCAGCGGTTTTACACCTTCAGGTTCCGCTTCCAGGTCCCATGGCCTAAGCATATCCAAACCCAATTTTTGACGCTTGCGATCGTATAAAAAATTGACAATATTCAGTATGTGCGTACGTGCCGCTTCATGAAATTGGTAGCAATCTTCTTTCGTATAATCAAAGCGCCCCATTTCCACAAACTTGTAATCGCGGTAATTAGCAAAGCCTGCGTTCTTAGCTATCTGGTCGCGTTTATGCACCAGCGTAGTAAACATTTCATTCAATGCATCCTTATCCTGCAGCCTGCGTTTTTGAATTTTAAAATAAACCAGTTCGCGAAAGTCGCGTTTCGGATGTTCTAAAAATTTTGCGGCTTGCTGTAATGTATATTCCTTGCCTTCAACTTCAATGGTCATCTTACCGGTAATAACGCCGTATTGTTGCGCCAATACCGCGGTTTCTGCCTGCAACGGAATGTTTGCTTCTCTAAAAAGCTCAATGCTCTTTTTTACACTGCGTATGTAAGTATAATATTTATCCTGGTCCAGTTCACCTAAAAAAGGATTTTCAACTAATTTTCGATTCAGTTTATCTGCATAAGGCTGAATCTTTGGCTGAATTTCAAGAACAAAATATTCAAATGCTTTTTCCAATTCTTTGTTCTCGGTATCACACGTCATTTTAATCTGGCGCCACGAAGCATCCTCACCAACCACAGCTTCCAGTTCGCTCATATCTTTTAACCACTTTTCCAGGTCGGCTTTCGACTGCAAATTCCTGTCAAGCAATTCTTTAAAATAGGGCTCTAAACCAGGCCAGTCCGTTACTTTATAATCTTCCGGTAAAAACTTACGGGGTAATTTTTTTATATCTGCGCTGTAGTTCATTTCACTAAAAACTTTTGGGTGTGAACATTTGTACTGCTTATCAACGTTCCTTGCGTCGCACACTTGTACGGCAGCAACAACATGCTACTTTCCTTTTTTGCTACGATCATCAACATTTAACGGTCACAAATAACCGTTTATTGATCTTTCTTTTTTGCTTTTGGCTTTTCTTCTTTTGCCGCTTTTGGTTCCTTCGCCTCTTTAGGTTCTTTTGCTTCTTTTGGCTCCTTAGTTTCTGATGCAGCTTTTGGTTTTCTTTTCGGCTTTGCTGTTTCTGCCGTATCCATACCACTTACTTCGAGGGTGGTTATTTCTTCAACAGGTTCAGCAGCTTCCTCGTTTTCTTCAGCAGCAGGCTCAGAAAGTTTTATTTCGATTTTATTTTTCTGTAAAACCTCGTACCATTTAACCATTTTCTTCAGGTCGCTAGCATATACACGTTCAAAATCCATATCAGGATAAACTTTTTCAAAGTATCCTTTCAATGCTTTATTATCTTTTACATCGGGTAATGTATCAGCGCTTTTTTTCATTGCTTCAAATACATCTACAAGATTTACATTATCCCTGTTGGTATAGATCTCAATACTTTCTAAATGTGATAGGTTATGCACCCGAGATGAAACGAATTTTGTGCTCTGGTCTTCCAGCGAACGCACAAGTGCGCCATCGTTTTTACTGCTAACAACTTCAAATAATCCTGGCAAACCGGTAACGGCTACTATTCTGTTATACTCCATAAACTTCCAATTTTTGGGAGGTGCAAGATACAACCCCAGATTTAATCATGAATTAGGTAGTATCGTATTTTATAAAACGAGCTCATTTTAAATTCAAAATATAAAGTATTAGCCTTAATTAACCTTCATAATTAGGTGAAGGCATGGTTTTAGTCCAACCTTTATGTCTTTTAAACGTTTGGAAATCATGAAGGCAGGCTTTTTATTTTTTACTTCGGTTTTATTTTGCTTTGTAGCAAATGCCCAAAATTTTTCTATTTCAGGTAAAATTCTTGATGCTGAAACCAACCTAGCCATCCAGGGAGGAACGATCATTTTAAAAAGTAAAGCTGATACAAATCGATCCTTTTCAACCTATTCTGATACGGCAGGAAAATACCATTTTGATCAACTAAGCGTTGATTCTTTCTTTATTTCCTTCAGCTCTGTAGGTTACGAAACACTAACCCGTAGTGTCCGTGTCGATTCAGCAGATGTTGACCTCGGACCTGTTTCTATACCAAGATCTTCAAAAGAACTTTCGGGGGTTACAGTTACTGCTTCTGCTGCGCCGGCAACACAAAAAGGAGACACTGTTCAATTCAGTGCCAACCAATTTAAAGTAGCCCGCGATGCCGATGCAGAAGCGCTTATAAGAAAAATGCCGGGCATCACCGTAGAAAATGGAACGGTAACCGCTCAAGGCGAACAGGTTCGAAGGGTTACCATAGACGGACGTGAGTTTTTTGGCGATGATGCTACAGCAGCCATGCGCAACTTACCTGCAGAAATAATTGACAAGATCCAGGTTTTTGACAGGCTTAGCGACCAGGCACAATTTACCGGTGTTGATGATGGCAATGCGCAAAGAGAAATTAATATTGTAACCAAAGCAAGCATGCGCAACGGCCAATTTGGCCGTATCTACGCTGGCTATGGTACCGATAGCCGTTATAGTGCCGGCGGCAACATGACTTTTTTTAATGGTACGCGTAGAATATCTGTTGTTGGGCAAGCTAATAATATTAACCAGCAAAATTTTGCAAGCCAGGATCTTTTAGGTGCAACTAGTAGTGCTCGCCAGGGAGGTGGTGGCAATGCCAGAAGTGGCGGACAACGTGGAGGAGGAGGCGGTGGAAATTTTCGCGGTGGTGGAGGCAATAATAATTTTTTAGTGGGGCAACAAAATGGCATTAGTAAAACAAATGCAATCGGATTAAATTTTTCTGACCTCTGGGGAAAAAAAGTAGAAGTAACGGGCAGTTATTTTTTTAATAATAATGACAATACAAATAACCAACTCATAAACAGGGAGCTTTTTATTAAAAATGATTCTAGCAATTTTTATGATGAGCAAAGTTTAAGCAACAACAACAATTACAACCATCGTTTTAACATGCGGATGGAGTATAAAATCGATTCATCCAATACAATCATTTTTACCCCGCGAATTCGCTTACAAAAAAGAGAAGCTTTTGCCAATAGCCTGGCAGATTTGCGAGATGACGCAAAATTGCTCAGTCAAATTAAAAGCAATGAGAATTCTTCTTCCAAAGCTTATAATTTGGAAGGCGAATTATTATGGCGACATGCATTTCCAAAAAGAGGCCGCACAATTTCGTTTAACGTGGAAAGTGAATTCGATAAAGATGACCGTGCTACCTACCTGGAGTCCGTCAATAGATATTTTTTAAATGGTGGCGAAACCGATTCGCTTTTACAATTTACAGATGAAAAAAGCAATGGTTACCAACTGGAAGGAAACATTGCATACACCGAACCCATTGGTACAAAAGGCCAATTACAATTTAATTATCGTCCATCGTTTGAAGACAATAGTGCTGACCAACGCACCTTTCAATATGATTCAGATGCAGGTAAATATTCAATATTTGACGATGCACTTTCCAATAAATTAGACAATACATATACAAGACATAATACTGGTGCCAGCTATCGCATCGGCGACAGGGATAATTCTTTTTCTATTGGTGCCGATTATCAATATGGAATATTAAAGGGTGAACAGGTTTTTCCGCAGGTAACGTCAGTTAAACGAACCTTTAGCAACGTGTTGCCCAACATTCGTTTTCAACAAAAGTTTTCACCTAAAAGCAACCTGCGCATTTTTTATAGAACCCGCACCAATGTTCCTTCTGTGCGCCAATTGCAAAACGTTGTCAACATACGCAACATCTTATTTCCTTCTACCGGTAACCCTAATTTAAACCAGGATTATACCCATAATTTAATTACACGTTATTCTTATACAAATACAGCAAAAAAGACAAGCTTCTTTGCAAATATTTATTTACAAAACACGCAAGACTATATTACGAATGCAAGCTATTTACTTGCAAGCGATTCAGTTCTTTCTGAAAATGTAACGCTGCGTAAAGGTGCAAGGTTAACCAAACCTGTAAACCTTGATGGTTATTGGAATGGACGTTCTTTTTTTACATTTAGTTTTCCGCTCAGTTTCATAAAGTCAAGCCTGAATTTAAATGCGGGTGCAAGCTATGCCCGTACCCCAGGCCTTATTGAAAACCTAACAAACATTTCAAACAACTATAATTATAATGCAGGCGCTGTTATTGCCAGCAATATTAGTGAGTATGTAGATTTTACTATTTCCTATTCAGCCAATTTTAACCGGGTTAAAAACAGTATTCGCCCGGAGTTGAATGACAATTATTTTAACCACAGTGCCGGTGTGCAATTAAACCTGTTATCTAAAAATGGATGGCTCTTTCAAAACGATTTGAACAACCAATTATTCCGAGGGCTATCTGAAGAATTTAACCAGGATTACTGGCTTTGGAATATGAGTGCAGGTAAAAAGATATTAAAAGATCAACGGGGAGAACTGAGGGTTTCAGTTTTTGACCTGCTGAAACAAAACCAGGCAATTCGCCGTAACGTAACAGAGAATTATATTGAAGATGTTCAGAACGATGTCCTTCAGCAATACTTCATGCTAACGTTTACCTATAACCTAAGAAATTTTGGAACTGCTGCTTCCCGGGCTGCAAATCGGAAACTGAATAGAAAATAAAATGTTATCCAACCTCTTGTAAAACTTTATCAACACGGGCTTTTAAGGTTTCGTAATCGGTATAGCCACGGGATAGCAAGTAAAATTTAGAATCTGTCACCTGCATTAGTACACAGGGATAACCACTGATTTGCAATTGTTTGACAAGTGCAAAATCGTAATAAGCTTTATCCAAATATTCTTCGCTTTTTAATTTGGCATAAAATTCCTCTGCATCCATTTCATATTTTGGTAACAAGTGGCGGTATGCTTCATCATCCGTCAAATCTCGCCCTTCATACATGTGTGCATATTGAAGATCGGAAGCCATTTCTACAACTTTGTCAGGGTGTCTTTCTTTTAAAATTGATAAAGCAATGGCTGGTTTCTCTGAATTTAAAAACCAATCGCTTTCGTTTGAATTGAAGATGTGCCATAAATAATCTTCACCAAATTTGATTCCT
>JAKFCI010000339.1:0-19812 GCA_036676725.1 Chitinophagaceae bacterium | reverse complement strand
CCCGAATGGTTAAACCTTGTCCTAATTTACCACTGCCTGAATTAATAAAAACCCCGGAAGCTCTACCTTGTAATGCAGACTCGAAAGAAGGTAAAGGCAAATTTTGAAAGTCTTTGCTGCTTACTTTAGAAATTGAGGAGGTAACATCTCTTTTAATCCTGGTACCATAACCAACTACTACAACTTCAGATAGCGAATTATCGCCCTGGACCAAAGAAACATTCAAGTTGCCATTTGCAGGTCTTTCAACACTTTGATAGCCAACATAGCTAAAAACAAGTGTTCCATTTGCAGGCGCAGTTACCGAAAAATTACCATCAGGACCTGTTGTAGTCCCTGTATTTGTGTTTTTAACCAAAACCGCAACGCCGGCAAGCGGATTGCCTTGAGGATCAGTAACCCTGCCGGTTACCGTTGTTTGTGCCCATACAAATTGCACGGCAAACATCAAACCCATTAAAAGCAGGCTTTTCAATTTTCCCATTAGCTTATAGTTTTTTAATTATGAATATAAATCAATCTTAATAGGGGTAGACAATAAAAAAAATTAGTCTGCTGCAAAGGAAATAAATAAAAAAAGGTGCTGCGTTAATGCAACACCTTTAAAATCAGTTGAAATATTCTATTCCCTGTCTCTTCCGCCCAAAAATATCATAATGTATTGAACGAGTGTAGCTATGGCAGCCAAAGCCGCAACCACGTAGGTCATAGCCGCCCAGGTCAAAGCATTTTTTGCTTTCGGGTATTCGTCTGCGGTAGTCACATTGGTGGTGTTCAACCAGGCTAACGCCCTTTTGCTCGCATCAAACTCGACAGGTAAGGTAATTAGAGAGAATAATACAGTAACTGCAAATAAAGCAATACCAACCAATAACAGGGTAGTATTACCTGAACTCGCCATGATTACACCAATCAACAAAACCCAGTTTACAATGTTTGCGCTAAACTGTACAGCAGGAACTAACTTACTTCTCAGTTGTAACCAGGCATAAGCCTCTGCATGCTGAACGGCATGGCCGCACTCATGCGCTGCTATAGCCGCGGCAGCTACGGTGTAATTATTATAAACCTCTGGGCTCAGGTTCACTGTTTTGGTCAATGGATTGTAATGGTCGCTCAAAAATCCGTCGACAGATGTAACCTTCACGTCATATATCCGGTTTTCCTTCAGCATTTTTTCGGCAACCTCTTTACCAGTTAGGCCATTTCTAAGCGGAATTTTGCTGTAGGCAGCAAATTTGCTTTTTAAAATAGCCGACACAATCATACTTATGCCAATAAATAATAATGAAACTATCCAAATTGATGGGGTCATCTTTTAAAATTTTTTTTATATACTTCAAATCTATCTCCATTTTAGGTTTTTAAGTCAGAAAAGACTTTGATTAGCACCCATAAATACCATAATGACAGCCCTACAACAAATACAAGAATTTATATGACAGTTTAGCAGGAGAAAAATATTTCAAGCAGTGAAATAAAAAATTATAACACAATGAATTTCAAATGGTTAAACCTCACCCTCCCTTCACAATTCTTTATATAAAATCCTCCAAAAGTTATCAACAGGACCAAAAAATAATTTTGTAATGTGAGGTAGAATTGTAATTTAGTGGTAGAATTTAATGGGTTAGTAAGTAAAAGGGTTGGTCGTCAGATCAGCCCTTTTTACTTTCTGATGCATTCCTCTTACGCACATCTTTTCCACCAAATCATGCTAAAAAAATTACTTTTTTTATCGCCTAATTTTAATAAATGTCGAAAATAAAAACTGCTTACTTCTGTCAAGGCTGTGGTTACGAAAGTACTAAGTGGGCAGGCAAATGTCCGGGCTGTCAACAATGGAATACGTTTGTTGAAGAATTGATTCAAAAAGATTCGAAAAAAAATTCTTCAACAGATTGGCAAACATATAATGGTGATTCAACAGCTACAAAAAAAACAAGAGCATTAAATACGGTTGAAAGTTTAAATACACCTCGTGTTGTTACACCCGACCTGGAATTGAACAGAGTTTTAGGTGGTGGTATTGTACCGGGAAGTATAGTGCTTGTTGCCGGCGAACCAGGCATTGGAAAATCAACATTGTTTTTGCAAATGGGTTTGCAGTTACAGGATGTTGTTGTTCTTTACATCAGTGGTGAAGAAAGTGAGCAACAAATAAAAATGCGTGCAGACAGGTTGAACATTAAGAATGAAAATTTTTATCTGCTTACTGAAACTTCAACACAAACCATTTTTCAGGAAGTAAAAAAATTAAAGCCACAATTGATCATAGTAGATTCTATTCAAACTTTAGAATCACCTTTTATTGAATCATCCCCGGGCAGTGTATCGCAAATAAGAGAATGCGCAGCAGAATTTCAACAGTTTGCAAAGGAAACAAACACCCCTGTTTTTTTAATCGGGCATATTACCAAAGACGGGACTATTGCAGGACCGAAACTTTTGGAACATATGGTTGATACGGTTTTACAATTTGAAGGTGACCGCCATTATGCTTACCGCATTTTACGTACACTTAAAAACCGTTTTGGTAGTACAGCCGAATTGGGCATTTACCAAATGAATGAAACAGGAATGGTACCTGTAACCAATCCCAGCGAAATTCTGATCACACAAAAGGAAGATCAGCTAAGCGGAATTGCGATTGCGGCCACAATTGAAGGACAACGTCCCCTACTAATCGAAGTGCAGGCTTTGGTCACACAATCTGTTTATGGAACGCCACAACGAACCGTAACAGGATTTGACTTGCGCAGGCTGCAACTGTTGTTAGCCGTTTTGGAAAAGAGAGGCGGTTTTCATTTTGGAGTAAAAGATGTTTTTTTAAATATTGCTGGTGGTTTAAAAGTTGAAGATCCATCGATCGACCTTGCCGTATTAAGTGCCTTGTTGTCCTCTTACGAAGATGTTGCCATTCCACATAGTGTTTGCTTTGCAGGCGAAGTAGGTTTAAGTGGAGAAATAAGAGCGGTTAACCGGGTGGAGCAAAGAATTACAGAAGCCCAAAAACTAGGATTTGAAAAGATCATCGTATCCAAGTACAACCAAAAAGGTTTAGATAAAAAACGCTTTCAAATCGAAGTGGTGATGATGGGAAGAGTTGAAGAACTATACCGTTATTTTTTTTAAACGAATCACTCGATTATCAGCTATAGATGGATTAACTTAATGGAAAATAAACTGCTTGCGCTCTGCTTCTTTTTATAAACCTGTAAAGCTTTTATTGCACGATATAAAAGAAGCTGTATTGCACTTTACTTTCCCGCATGTTTGCGAAGGATGTGGCACTGATGTTTTAGCAATTGACCATTTTCTTTGCCTGCGTTGTTTGTCATCATTACCACAAACAAAATTTCATTTGCATGCAAATAACCCAATAGAAAAAATTTTTTGGGGACGAGTGCCTTTAATCAATGCCACAGCGCAATATTATTTTACCAAAGAATCATTGATTCAGAGTTTGATGCATGCATTTAAGTACAAAAGCAATAAAGAATTAGGCTTTTACCTTGGAACTTTAATGGGACAGTCTTTATTAGAATCAAATCGTTATTACAACATCGATGCAATAATTCCATTACCTCTTTTCCCACAAAAAGAAAGAAAACGTGGTTATAACCAGGCAGCAATTTTAAGTGAAGGCATAGGCGAAATTTTAAAAAAGCCGGTATTAAAAAATGTGGTGGTTAGAAACCAGGCTACAGAAACACAAACAAAAAAGAACCGTGTAGAACGCTGGCAAAATATGGAAGGCCGATTTGAATTGATAAATGAAAAAGCGATCGAGGGAAAACATGTGTTATTGGTAGATGATGTAGTGACCACAGGCGCAACTTTAGAAGCCTGTTCCAGGGAAATTATTTTAGCGAAAGACATACGCCTAAGTATTGCAACTCTTTGTTTTTCATCTGGCAGTTAATATTCTGGGCTCCTAAATGTATTTTTATAACTTATGAAAACCGTTCCGAGCAGATTGTTATTTTTCTTTTTATGCCTTTCTATCTTATTTGCATGCAAAAAAGATTCATTTTCCAATAGCCCTGACCTGCAATTAACTACTGATGTTGATAGCTTACATTTTGATACCGTTTTTACCACCACTGGTTCTGTAACCCAGGCCTTCAAAATTTTCAATTCAAATTCATCTGGCATAAAAGTTCAATCAGTAAGGCTGGCTGGTGGTGCAACTTCAGCTTTTAAAATAAATGTTGATGGAACTGTAGGTCCGCTGGTTACCGATTTAGAAATTGCAGCCAATGACAGCGCATATGTTTTCGCAACGGTTAAAATTGATCCAACAACTGCCAATCTTCCTTTTATAGTAAAAGACAGCATTGAAATTTTATACAATGGCAATTCGCAATTTGTACAATTGGAAGCTTTTGGGCAGAATGCCCATTTTCACCGCAACTTAGAAATTTCAGGTTCGGAAATTTGGAACAACGACCTGCCGCATGTGATTTTAGGAAGATTGACAATTGATACGAATGCAACGCTTGTTATTAATAAAGGAAGCAGAATTTATTTTCATGCCGATGCACCATTTATCATTCATGGCAGTTTGCAAGTACACGGAGAAAAATGGGATAGTACAAAAGTGATTTTCACAGGCGACCGTCTTGATGAACCTTATAAAGATTTCCCGGCCAGCTATCCTGGATTAATTTTTACAGACGCAAGCAAAAACAATGAACTCAATTATGCGGTGATTAAAAATGCATACCAGGGAATTGCGATAATAAATCCATCCTCAAATGCAGCAGCCAAATTAATTTTAAATGAAACCATTATTGATAATGCCTACGATGCCGGCATTCTTGCCATTAATACAAGCATTACCGGCAAAAATTTATTAATCAGTAATTGCGGCAAAAACATGGTTCTAATAGGTGGCGATTATAATTTCACCCATTGCACTGTGGCTAGTTTTGCCAATCGTTTTTTGCAGCATAAAGACCCGGTACTTTTCGTAGGGAACCTGGTAAATACAACCATTCCGCCATTTGCTATGAATGCTACTTTTCAAAATTGTATTTTTTGGAGCGAAAGTGGCGGCTTTGTTGATAATGAAGTGGTGGTGGTCAAAAGTGGCGCCGCTAATTTTAATGTGCTTTTTAATAATGTTTTATGGCGGGTAAAAAACAATCCGGCCAATACAACTGTTACAGGCACAATCATTAACGACCAGGACCCTCAATTTGATAGCATCAATACTGCAAAACCATTTTACAATTTCAGGCTAAAAGATAATTCGCCGGCTATCAACAAAGGATCTGTTACTGGTTTGGTTTATGATCTTGACGGTGCGCCCCGTTCGGTTGGTCTACCCGATTTGGGAGCTTACGAAAAGCAATAAAATTATTTTGCCGGCAACATCGGGCATGGCATCGTTCCTTGCGTCGCACACTTCAGCCGAAATGCAAAAATCCGCACATAGGTAAAACGTGTATTAATTGGTAAAATATGGCGATAAAGTTTATTGGTAATTGAACTAACCTACTTTTGTTTTGTTAATCGGTTACATCATTAATTGTAGATTTTTATGAAGACTATTTTATTTGTTATGCTTGCTTCAATATTTCTTTCAGGCAGTACTATATACGATTTTAAAGTTGCAGGTTTAGAAGGCGGCGAAATTGATTTCGCCCAGTTTAAAGGAAAAAAAATATTGATCGTTAATACGGCTTCTAAATGCGGGTACACACCTCAATACGAAGAATTGGAACAACTTCATAAAAAGTACGGCAACAAATTGGCTATTGTTGGTTTCCCGGCTAATAATTTTGGCGGGCAGGAACCAGGCACAAGTGCTGAGATCAAAGAATTTTGTAAACGTAATTATGGCGTAACATTTACCATGGCAGATAAGGTGTCAGTAACCGGTGACGACATTCATCCCTTATTTAAATATCTTACAGCACAAGCAAAAGAATTAGGAACACCAGACCCAGTGATCAAATGGAATTTTACAAAGTTCTTAATTGATGAAAAAGGAAAACTGGTAAAAGTATTTCCAAGCAAGGTGAAGCCAATGAGCGATGAAATAACGGTTTACCTGAATTAGGTCTGTTTAAAAGATTATCATGATATTTGAAGCTATCCTTTGGGTAGCTTTTTTTTATTTCAATAGCAGGAGAGACAATGCAGTTTAAAAATGTGATTGGGCAACATGTGGTGAAGCAGCACCTGGCAGAAATGGTTCAAAACAACCGGTTAAGTCATGCTTTATTGTTTTTAGGTAAGGAAGGAAGCGGCGCATTGCCCCTGGCAATGGCTTTTACCCAATACGTGGTTTGCGAAAAAGTTAACCGTAAGCAACCCGAAGCAGAAGTTGAACCTTCGTTATTTGGAACCCCGGAAACACAGGCTCCCACTATGGAAATGCTAAATGATGCCTGCGGTGTTTGTTCTTCCTGCGTAAAAGCGGCGCAATTGGTACATCCCGACATTCATTTTACTTTCCCGGTCATTACCAAAAAATCGGGCACACCCCCCATAAGTGCCGATTACATTGCAGATTGGCGTGAGTTTATTGCGCAATATCCTTATGGCAATGTGTACGACTGGCTGCAGTTTATTGGTGCAGAAAATAAACAAGGAAATATAACAGCGCAGGAATGCAATGACATTATTCGCAAGTTGAATTTAAAAAGTTTCGAAAGTGGCTATAAGATCCTGTTGCTTTGGATGCCTGAATATTTAGGTAAAGAAGGAAATAAATTATTAAAGCTGATAGAAGAACCGCCAGAAGACACGCTGTTCATACTTGTTGCGGAAAACGAATCTTCTATTTTATCAACCATTTTATCTCGCTGCCAGTTAGTTAAAGTGCCATTTATTGAAACAACTGATCTGGAAAATGCCCTGGTTGAAAAAGCAAAGGTGCAACCAGCACAGGCAAAACAACTGGCTCATATTAGTGAAGGCAATTACCGCGAAGCTTTGCATTTACTGCAACATGCAGATGAAGATTATTATAGTTTATTAAAAGATTGGCTGAATGCTACTTTAAAAAATCAAACCGTTGTACAGGTTAAATGCATTGAAGAAATAGCCCGCCTTGGCAGGGAAAACCAAAAACAGTTTCTACGCTACTTTACACATTTGCTTGAAGCTGCCCTGCGTTTGCAAATGGTTAGCGAAGAAGCTAAAGAAGCAATTTTATCTACACTTACCGAACCTGAGAAAGAATTTGTGCCCCGCCTTAACAAAGCAATGACCCTGGAACAACAAAAAGCAATAACCGAAGAATTGGACAAAGCAGCTTACTACATTGAACGCAATGCAAATGGAAAGATCTTGTTTCATGCACTCTCCATTAAAATTTTCCATATAGTAAAAAGCAATATTGTTTTTGAAGTGTAGCCCCAACCTTGATTTAGTTTGCGCCAAAATAGAAATAAGCAATGATGGTGCACTTCATTAAAAAAATTATATTTGCGTACGTCTCGCGAGAGGCCTCTATATAAATAACGTGGAGTTGGCTGGTGAAGAGTGAATTGTAAAACGCTACTGAAATACTCATTATAACCTGATGATGATGGACTATTGTTTACATCTTCAGAACATAGCTTTCGCATGTCAAAGTTTAAAACGCTTTGAACAAATTGGACGTTGACCAATTGGGTACTAACGTACAAGAGTGCGACGCAACAAGAGCTTCATAGCCTTTCTGCAGCCTGTCTCCAAAAACAAAATGTGTACACAGCATCGACTGTGCATGCATTGTGCGAAATCATTATTAATTAACAACAGCAATTGAGAATATATGGGATGTGGAAGTTGCGGTACAACCCCCGGTGGTTGCCAAAGTAATGGCAGTTGTGGTACTAATAGTTGTAACCGGATGAATGCATACGATTGGCTGGTAAACTTGCCAATTGCTGATATGGATGATGTTTGCCGGGTAATTGAAGTTACTTTTAGCCAGGGCAGCCGGAAAGATTTTTACCGAAACGGAACTTTGCAACATCTTGAAAAAGGAGATTGGATTGCGGTAGAAGGCGTTGCCGGTTTTGATGTTGGTGAAGTACAAATGACCGGTGAGGTAGTACGCATTCAATTAAAAAAGAAGGGTGTTGATGAATTTAGCCCGGATATGCGTAAAGTTTTACGCCGCGCCGGCGACCGTGACTTTGACCTTTTAAAACAAAATAAAGCAAGAGAAAAAGAAGCATTAATACGCAGCCGCGCCATTGCCAAGCAATTAAACCTGAACATGAAAGTGAGCCAGGTGGAATTCCAGGCAGATGGCAAAAAAGCAACTTTCTTTTATATTGCTGATGATCGTGTGGATTTTAGAGAACTGATAAAAGTTTACGCTTCGGAGTTTAAAGTAAAGGTAGAAATGCGCCAGATAGGTGCCAGGCAAGAAGCAGGAAAAATTGGTGGAATTGGAAGTTGCGGCCGCGAACTATGCTGCTCTACCTGGCTCACCGATTTTAAATCGGTAAATACAGCCGCAGCCCGCTATCAAAATTTATCCATTAATCAAACCAAACTAAGCGGACAGTGCGGACGCCTGAAATGTTGTTTGAATTATGAACTTGATACCTACCTGGATGCGTTGCAAGGCTTCCCGGAAAATGCAGATATGTTGCGTGTTGTAAGAGGAACTGCCACACTTATTAAAAAAGATATTTTTAAAAACCTGATGTGGTATGTGTTGCCGGACAGCAACAAACAATACCCTTTAACTATTGAAAGAGTAAACAAGATCAGGTCGTTAAATCATCAAAATATTATTCCCGAAGAGTTAGAAGCAGTTGATGTAACTTCTTTAAAACAAAAAGAAATTGAGCCGGAATTTGTTGATGTAGTAGGACACATTACGTTGAAAAGCCTGGAAAAATCTGATAAGAAAAGGCACCAGCAGCAACAGCAACAAAGAAGTCAGCAACGAGGACCGCAACAACAGCAACAACAAAGACAAGGTCCGCCTCAAGGACAACAGCAAAAAGGCATACAAAAAAGTGCAGGACCACAAGGTCAACAAAAAAATATACAAGGACCACAGCAAAGGCAAGGTCCGCAACAAAACAGGCCTGCGCAGCAAAAACCCCGTCCAGACCAGAGAAGAACAGGCCAGGGACCGCAGCCTAATAATCCTCAGCAACCAAGGCAAAGGCCCACGATTGACAAGGATAAGGATAAAAAAGATTAGAACAGTTTAGGAGATGAGGTTGCTTCGGCAGCCTCATCTTTTTTTAATGCTTTATAAATGGCATCCTGGATGTTTCCACGAATATTCATTTGGCCTAACTTATTATTACTTCTTGTAGGATAAACGCGGTTTGATAAGAAAATATAAACTAAGTCTGCTTCGGGATCTACCCAAACACAAGTGCCGGTAAAGCCAGTGTGGCCAAAGGTTTTAGGCGATGCCCATAATGATGGATACCGGTCTTTAGTTCCGAGAGAATCTTTTTCCGGCTTATCAAATCCAAAACCCCTGCGGCTAATATCGCTTTGGTAATCTGTAAACAAACGTACAGTTTCAGGTTTCAGAAATCTTTCACCATTTAGTTGGCCACCATTTAAAAGCATTTGGTATAAAAGTGAAAGATCGTAAGCATTTGAAAACAAACCTGCATGGCCTGAAACGCCACCGAACATTGATGAACCTTCATCATGAACGTAACCCTTTAATAATTGCTGGCGAAAATGTTTCTCCGCTTCAGTTGGAACTACCCTTTCCGTACCCATCCAGCTCCATGGATTAAATCCGGTCGTTACCATACCTAAGGGTTTATAAAAAGTGTTCTTTACATATTTATCAAGTGTTAAACCGGAGATGGCTTCAACAATTTTTCCAAGGAAAATAAAATCGTTATCGCTGTAAATGTATTTTCCATTAGCAGATAAAGGGCTTTTCAAAATTCGCTGCATCATGGTATCTGTCCAGTCCTTACGCATGTAAAGATTGCGTGCCACCGGAACATTGAATAAGGTATCTAATTTATCGCTGTATAAAGATGGATTGGGGCCACCATTTTCATTTATGGTTTCTTTATAAAATGGAATAAAAGGATACAATCCGGCCTGGTGTAATAAAATGCCTTTAATGGTGAGATCGGCTTTATCAGTGCCTTTAGTCCAGGGCAAATAATCACTTATTTTTTTATCCAGGTCTAATTTTCCTTCTTCATACAATTTCATTACTGCCACAGTGGTTGCTGAAATCTTTGTCAAGGAAGCCAGGTCAAAAATGCTTTCCAGGGAAACCGGTAAAGAAGCCGCATCATACTCGTAATGACCGAATGCCTTGTGGTATTTGATTTTGCCACCTTGTGCTGCAAACACGACGGCACCCGGAAATGCTTTCTTATCAATTGCATCACGAACAATGCTATCTATTGCCAGCCAGGGAGCTGAAACGCCAACAGGCATACGGTTATTAACGGCCAGCCCGGTGCCATAAGGAATGGCGCAAACAGTTACAGGTAATTTTCCGTTAGAAGTTATGGAACCTCTTAAAAAATCAGCAGCGGCTTGTTGAAAAATGGCATCATCCTGGTGCATGGCGACCAGGGTTTTTGATGTGCAGAAATTTTTTGCTGCATATACATTACCAAACAAAAAGGTTACAGCATTCCCAGTTTGTAAACCATTCCATAATTCAATGGCAGCTGCGCTAATATTGTAATTATTTGCTGGTCTTAAAGAATAGTCGTGAACGCCAATTACAACTACATCATATTTACCGCCTTTTATTTGTTGTAAAATGCTGTTAGCTTTTGTCGTATCATCTTTATACGATAATAAAAAACTATCTGCTCTAAAATCCTGTGATAACCTTGTACCAAAATGATTTAATTCATTTGTACCCAATCCAACGTAAGCGATGCGCTGACCTAATTTAAAAGGAAATAAAGACGCTTCGTTTTTTAAAACGGTTACTGCATTTCTTGCAACACGCTTTTTAAATTCATCGGTTTGTGCATTTATATCTTCCAGCAAATTAGTTGTATCAACAAATTGCGCAGCAGATAACCCGAGATCGTATTTCGCTGCCAAAACTCTTTTTACTTTTTCATCAATTTCTTTTTGTTTGATACGCTTTTTCTTTACCGCTTTTTTAATGGCTTCAATTGCAGCAGGCACATCATCTGGCAGGCACAACATGTCGTTGCCTGCAATAATTGCCTGCACGGCGGCTTCTCCCGCAGGGAAAAATTTAGTAACGCCTTTCATTTCCAAAGCATCGGTAAAGGTTAGTCCTTCATAATCCATTTCATCGCGAAGTAATTTCGTGACGTTATTTTTTGAAAGTGATGTTGGGCGATTTGGAGCATCATCTATAGATGGTATAGACAAATGAGCGATCATGACACTACCAACGCCTGCTTTAAATAATTGTTTGAATGGATACAATTCAAGTGAGTCCAAAAGATCTTCGCTTTTATTAATTACCGGAAGGTCATGGTGTGAATCGACTTCAGTATCGCCATGGCCGGGGAAATGCTTTGCACACGCCATGATGCCTGTTTCTTGCATGCCTTTCATATAGGCTACACCAAGATTCGCTACGCGGTATTTATCTTCTCCAAAAGACCGATATCCAATCACCGGGTTGTTGGGGTTATTGTTAATATCAACTACCGGCGCATAATTTACGTGTACGCCTATACGTTTCATTTGTTCGCCAACCGCTTTACCCATTTCATATACGATGTTATCATCGGTTAAGGCACCAAGCGTTAATTGATAGGGATATTTTTTTACACTATCCAGGCGCATGCCCAAACCCCACTCGCCGTCTATCGTTACCAATAAAGGTGTTTTGGCAAGAGATTGATATAAATTGGTAAGATTAGCCTGCCGCACTGGGCCACCCTGGAAAAAACACAGGGCTCCCACATTATATTTATTAATAAGGTTAACTACACCGTCCACATGGTCCTGCCCTAAATTACTATGAGCCCTGATGACCATTAATTGTGCAATGCGTTCCTCTTTTGAAAAAGATTTATAAACACTGTCAACCCATTTGTCTTTAGAAAGACTGCTATTGTACTGCGCTAGAATAGGGGAAATAAAAAAACAAGTGAGAATGGCAATCAGGGAGTACTTCTTCATAGAAGCAAATTACTGCAAATAACTTTGTTGATTGTTTGCGTTATGCTAAGAGGCTGCAAAAGTTTTTGATGAATTCTAAATATTCTTTATCCAAATTTTTATATCATGTGGTGCCGGTTCATCGCCACCGAAATAAGGATAAAGCTGGTAGCCTTGACCGGTATTGGTTTTGCTGGCACGTGGCAGGTTTTGACTATACTCATTTGCTGTAAATACATATTGAGATCCTGCAATTTTAATGTTGCATATTATTTCTTCTCCAATCGGTACAATTCCAAGTTCTTTGGCAACAACTGCAGCATCATTATATACGTAGGCAAATAACCGTAAAGCATTATCGCTCCAGCGCCAACCAATCCTTGCACTAAATTGGTGGTGATTTGCAGCATTATCGGAAAATCCATAAAGTTTGTTTATATCAAACTGGTTTTCTTTTATAAGGCTGGTATAAATCGCGGTACTATCAAAGCGAACCTTAAATTTCATTTCGCTTGCATTAACGGGTTTATAAATACTTAAATCTGCTGCATGCTGACCCGTTTTTATGTTATAGAGGGTAAACCCATATTTATCTGTTGTGGGTACAGGAGGTACTGTTTCCGGAAGGATGTCGCCCGTTTTTTTGTTGCAACTAGTGCATAAAATTAAAAATGCAATGCAATGGCAAATAAGCAGTTTCATGTTTTTCTTTGGATAGGATAATTACGAATGTACTCAATGAAAAAAATAAAGGATGCAAAAAATGCTTAATAAGAAAAAAATTTTTACCTCTTAAGAAGAACCACTTAATCTTACTTAATATCAAAGGCTAAAGTGTACTTTTGAGCCCCTAAAAGAGAAGAACCTGTGGCCGACAGAATTTTACTATTACCAGATAATATAGCGAACCAAATTGCAGCGGGCGAGGTAATTCAGCGACCGGCAAGCGCAGTGAAGGAGCTACTGGAAAATGCGGTAGATGCCGGCGCCACCGAAATCAAATTGATCATTAACGATGCAGGAAAGGCATTGGTACAGGTTATAGATAATGGTTCGGGCATGAGCGAAACCGACGCCCGAATGTGTTTTGAAAGACACGCAACATCCAAGATCAAAAATATCGACGATCTTTTCCATATACGAACGATGGGTTTTCGGGGCGAAGCCCTGGCATCAATTGCCGCGGTAGCACAGGTGGAATTAAGAACAAAGCGAGCAGAAGATGAAACGGCAACTTGTATTGAAATTGAAAACAGTGCTGTTGTCAAACAGTCGCCTGTTGCCGCACCAACGGGCACTTCCATTGCGATGAAGAACCTCTTTTTTAATGTTCCTGCACGCCGGAATTTTTTAAAAAGTAATGCAGCCGAAATGCGGCACATTGTTGATGAATTTATGCGGGTTACCCTTTCCTTTCCCGAAGTGTTTTTTTCGCTTACAAGTAACGGGCAACAAATATTTCACCTGGAAGCCGGAACACTGAAACAACGCATTGTGCAATTGCTTGGCAATAATTATAACGCGAAAGTTGTCCCGGTAAATGAAGAAACTGATTACCTGAATATTTATGGTTTTGTTGGAAAGCCTGAAACAGCAAAAAAAACAAGAGGCGACCAGTATTTTTTTGTCAACAATCGCTTTATAAAAAGCGCCTATCTCAATCATGCGGTAATGAATGCTTACCAGTCCATGATTGCACCGGATAGTTTTCCAATGTATGTTTTATTTATCGACCTGAACCCGGAACAGGTAGATGTAAACGTGCATCCAACAAAACAGGAAATTAAATTTGAAGACGAAAAGATCGTCTA
This sequence comes from Chitinophagaceae bacterium, assembly GCA_036676725.1. Lineage (GTDB taxonomy): Bacteria > Bacteroidota > Bacteroidia > Chitinophagales > Chitinophagaceae > Flavisolibacter. The sequence continues at coordinate 5,938 of JAKFCI010000339.1, read as the reverse complement.
TGCTTTTATACAAGCTGCTGTAAAACATGCACTGGCGCAATTTAGCATTACTCCAACGCTTGATTTTGAACTGAATGCTTCGATACAAGGATTAGATTCCATACAAAAACCTTTTACCGAAGAAAAAAGATCTGCAACTGCAGGAAGCTCCATTTTTCAAACCTTTACTGAAGCAAACCAGGCACACAAAATTGGGCCCGGGAGTACAGAGTTGAAACACTGGAGTAACTATGAAAAATTAGCCACTAACGGTGACCAACAATCATTTTCGGGTAACATGCAATCAACAGAACCATTTAACCGAAGTAATAATTTTACCAGTTTACATGCGGCCTTTGCAGCACCTGGCGAAACCCACCTAACGCAGCTTTTCAATAGTTATATTCTTGTTCCATCCTCCAACAAATTTTTGCTCGTACATCAACAAGCTGCACACGAAAGAATTATTTACGAACGGTTGCTGGCCGCAATTTCGGGTAAAGCGGTTGCCACACAACGCAGCCTTTTTCCTACAACGCTTCAATTAGCACCATCCGATATTGTGATATTACAGGAACTGCTTCCAGACCTGCAACAAATGGGCTACACCATAGAACCTTTTGGAAAAGATAGTTTTGTCATTCAAGGCACACCGGCCGATATGGAAACGGGCAATGAAAAAATGATTATTGAAAAAGTATTGGAGCAATACAAACATTTCAGCTCGGAATTAAAATTACCCAAGCGTGAAATTTTACTACGCTCTGTAGCTACACAACAGGCAATAAAAAGCGGAACAATTCTATCGCAAAAAGAAATGCAATCATTAATTGATGATCTTTTTACCTGCGCACAACCTAGCAGTACTGCATCCGGCAGACCAACTTATTTAGAATTTAAAAAAGAGGCGTTAGAGAAAATGTTCGGGCGGTAAAGAATAGTATGTTTAAATTTTGCCTTCTGAATACCTCAATATTTTTTACGGATGTTTTGCAAAAAAACTTCAACTGCTCTCCGAACGTCCGTAGCAGATGCCTGGTGATTATTGACTAAAACAGAAAATAAAAATGTTTTGTTTTTAGATGTAATTAAATAGCCGCTAATGGCAACCACACCGGAAAGCGTACCAGTTTTGGCATAAATAAAACCACTGTCTTTTTTGTAATAACTACTTAAAGTTCCCTCTCCACCCGTTGGTAAAACTTCTTTGATACGTTCTATACCAAATTCATTTTTTATTTTATTGAGAATAAAAATAAAGTCCTGTGGGGTAAATAAATTATAACGGCTAAGCCCTGAACCGTCTACCCAGCGTGGCTTTTGAGGCAAGTCTTTAAAATCAGTTTTTAAAAGGGTATCGATAATTTTTGCATCATTCATTACGCCAAGTAATTCATTGCTTACCATTAAAAGCGCCTGTTCTGCAAAAAAATTATCACTATTGTGCATCATGGGTTTTAAAACGCTATCTGTTGGCTGTGAGTGAATCTTTTTATAACTCCAGTTTTGTGAAGGATACACTTTATTTAACCAGGCTCTCTTTAAAGTATCTTCCAGTAAGCGTTCATTTTCAAAAGTTAAAAACGGAATTTGCTTAGAAGTGAACTTTCCATTTGCAGGAAAAACATCATAAATATTATCAGCCCTGCGCCTGGTAATTTGGATCTTTTCATTAATTGAATCTACGCGTTCATTAATTGCGTAGCGGAAAAAAGGAATGTCGCCTTTCAGAACTGTTTTGGTATTTTCCTTTATTAAATTGAAAGAAATATAATTTCCGTAAATGGGTAATTCAGTTCTTTCTACCATGTAGGTTTCTGCAAAATCATTCCACGACCACCCTGGCCCATATAATTTAGTTTCCCAGTTAGAATTAACGTAAGCAATGCGCTTCGTTCCTTTTTTTAAAAAATCAAAAACAGGTTGGGTTTTGAAATCTCTATGCAATAAAGTTGGATCCCCGGTTGGCGAAATGTAAAGAAGGCTATCTGTTTCAATATATTTTAATCCTAATAAACTATCGCCCAAATATTTCATAGCTGCATAGCAGGTAGGAATTTTGACATTACTTGCAGGCACAAAATATTTATCACCCTGGAAGTTGTACAAGTATTTGTTGCTTTCCGTATCGAAAATAGAAATGCCAACATGTGCATTTTGTAAAGCGGCTGAATGCAATACTTTTCTATCAGCTTCTTTACTGATCCGGTGAGAAACAGTGCACCCGGCAAGCAAGGAGCTCAAATAGATTACCGGCAATAGCTTTAAATATTTCATACAGGTACAAATTATGAAAGAAAACTGCTTAAGGCCTTTCTTGTGCCCTTAGCCATCGCTCGGGGTATTCATTGTTGCTGGCAATAACATAATCTTTATACGAACAGGCCATAAATTTTTTATCAGGCATTTGCATCCACCATCGGCCTGTTTTTTTGCTTTGAAGAAAGATGGTTTCAACTTCTGAGAAACTGGTGTGAAACTCGTTGAATGATTCGCTTTCTTCCAGGGAAACTTCTTTGTTTCCTTTGCTTTTGCCGTCAATTAAATACCAAAGCATTTGCCCTATCTGTTTCGCGGTCAGGCTTTCCCTGTCCTTTTCCGGCTGGTATCCATAAATACCAATTGTTTGCATATTCGGACTCATGCCCGCATATTGCATTAACACGCATGCTTCTTCTCCTGTTAGCCCATTGGTTGTTGTTGTATTTGCAGGAGCGTAGGCAGATGCAATGGCAGCTATATCAAAAGAAAAAAGATGGCAGTTGCGAATAACAGGTTCCATTTCTTCAATATTTTCTTTCACCGTTCCTACACGAAAGCAATCAAACCGCAGCTTGTCCATGGTTTCCAACATGCGTGGATGAACAAAATAACTTTGAAAAGCCAGGTGATTGTAATGCTTTAAATAATTTGGCTCGCCTGTAAGTAATTCCATTACAAAATTGTTACTGCGTAAAGGCGAATCAATATTAATATCAATAAAAGCATCAATTCCTACTGCATCAATTGCTTTTTTATCTTCCTTAAATGCAGCATACTGCGCCAGTGTAAGATCATGCGAGCCGCCTAAAACAACAACTGTTTTTCCTATATTGATCAATTCATGAATTACAATTTTTAAGGCTGCGTAAGTATCCGGCAAACTGCTACCTGTTTTAATGTTGCCAACATCAGCCAGCTTAATGTCTGTATGCCAGTAAAAAAGCTGGTAGAACTCTTTGCGTATTTCATCGGCAGCCTCACTATTTGTACGCATTCCAGCGCCTCTTTGTTCACCACACCCTACCAGTACAATTTGTGCAACATCCAAATCCGGGAATCCCTCTTCATGTACTTCTATTACTTTTCCAATTTGGCCATCTTTATAACCTGCATCATTAGAAAGTGCATCACGATTAATAGGCACCAAAAAATCAACAATATTCAAATAGTCAGACATAGCTGCAAGATAAATAACAGATGCTACCGATGCTACAAGAAACAGATTATTTCAACCTCCATCAAAATCTCCTGCATCTTCTAATCAGCAATTATCTTTGCAGCATGGATGCTATTTTGCAACAGATAGAGAATTATAAAAAAGAAATAGATGCCTTTGCTGTTTCTTCTCCACAACAATTAGAAGAATACCGCATTAAGTTTTTAGGAACCAAAGGAATTGTAAAAGGTTTGTTTGGTGAAATGAAGAACGTGCCTGCAGAAAGCAGGAAAGAATTCGGATTGGTACTGAATGAGTTTAAACAATTTGCTGAATCAAAATACGAAACTGCAAAAGATGCAACTATTATTTCTGCCCCAACATCAGCAGAAAATATAGATCTTTCTTTGCCCGGTGATCCAATTCCCGCAGGCTCCCGGCATCCAATAAACATCGTTCGCCAGCGTATTATTAATATTTTTCAAAGACTTGGATTTGCTGTTGCAGATGGACCAGAAATAGAAGATGACTGGCACAATTTCACGGCATTAAATTTACCAGAAAACCACCCTGCACGAGATATGCAGGACACTTTTTACATTCATCAAAATCCAGACTGGTTATTACGAACACACACCAGCAACGTGCAAATTCGTGAAATGCAAAAAGGAAAACTTCCGGTACGCATTATATGCCCGGGAAGGGTTTACCGGAATGAAACAATTTCTGCCAGGGCACATTGTTTTTTTCACCAGGTTGAAGGTTTGTACATTGATGAAAATGTTTCGTTTGCCGATTTAAAACAAACCTTATACTTTTTTGTGCAGGAATTGTTTGGCAAAGATGTAAAACTTCGTTTTCGCCCTTCTTATTTTCCATTTACTGAACCCAGTGCTGAAATGGATGTAAGCTGTTTTATTTGCGGCGGAAGTGGATGCCGCGTTTGTAAACAAAGTGGTTGGGTAGAAATTTTAGGCTGCGGAATGGTACATCCAAAAGTGCTGGAAAATTGTGGAATTGACAGTGAAAAATATACCGGCTATGCTTTTGGCATGGGCATAGAACGTATCACCATGTTGGTATACGGCATAAATGACCTGCGATTATTCAGCGAGAATGATGTTCGTTTTTTAAGGCAGTTTACCGGTGCGGTTTAGATAAACCTCTTAGAAAGAAATTAACCTATCTCAGATTCCCTCGGCGCATTCGGAAATTCAGCTTGTGTGCCGGGGTTTTCAATATCGAGTTGGGGTGCGCCTTTTGGAGGCTTCTCTTCTGATTCATCTTTTTGCATTTTATAAAAAAGCAAAGCTGTAGCTGTGGCAACCAAAGCACCAATGGCAATAAGTATGATGTTATTTTTCTTCATACCCGGAAATTTAGATTTAATAAAGATAAATTTTAATAACGTTAATCATCTTTGCAAATAGCAAAATTTCCTTTCGCAAACGCTATTTTTATACTTCAAAATTTTCAATGATTATAAATAAGGTGGCTGTATGTGGGGCTGGCACAATGGGTAGTGGTATTGCCCAAGTTTGTGCGGCTGCCGGCTTTACAACAATTCTTTACGAAGTAAATGACCTCGTAATTGAAAAGGCAAAAGCGTCAATTGAGCAAAGTCTTCAAATAGCAACTGAGAAAGGAAAATTAAAAGCCGGGGAAAAGGAAGAAATTATTAAAAGGATTTTGTTTACAAACGATCTGCAGCATTGTGTTGCCGATATTGTGATAGAAGCGATCATTGAAAAGCCTGAAATAAAGATTGAGCTTTTTAATGAATTAGCCGGATTCAACAGCAACCAAACCATTTTTGCTTCCAATACTTCTTCTTTATCTATTTCCGATATTGGTCGACATACCAAAAACCCGGAACGGGTGGCAGGCTTGCATTTTTTTAACCCGGCCCCGTTAATGAAATTGGTTGAAGTTGTTAAAGGAAATCATACAAGTGAAGAAGTTATAAATACACTCGTTGACTTTACAAAAAAAACAGGAAAGATCCCGGTGGTTTGCCAGGATGCACCTGGCTTTATTGTAAATCGTGTTGCACGTCCTTATTACATCGAATCGCTTCGGTTGCTGGAAGAAGGCATTGCAGACCATGAAACCATCGATCGCTTATTGGAAAGCCGTGGTTTTAAAATGGGACCATTTAAATTAATGGACCTGATAGGAAATGATATTAATTATGCAGTTAGTTGTTCTGTATATGACCAGTTGGAAAAACCCGAGCGTTTAAAACCATCTATTCTACAAAAAGAAAAACTTGACCATGGTGCATTAGGCAGAAAAACAAAAAGAGGATATTACGATTACAATTAAGCATTTACAAAAATCATTCACACTTACTAATTACTTCTACAATCAACACTTCAAATAAAATACTTGTAACAGGTGGCACGGGTTTTCTTGGCGCTTATATTATCCAGCATTTGGTGCAAAGCGGTTTTCCGGTAAGGGGTATACGCCGTTCACTAAAAATACCTTCTTTTATTGCCAATGAAATTTGGGAAAAAGTCGAATGGATAGAATCGGACA
>JAKFCI010000338.1:0-1981 GCA_036676725.1 Chitinophagaceae bacterium | reverse complement strand
ATTGTTCAGCGGAAAGTCCTAACGGACGCAGGAGCCTTTGTTATGATGGGGCTGCCCTAGCATCAAGAAAAGAAAACAAACCAAAAAACAATGCAATGGATATGGCAGCGGCAATGGGTATTGAGCTGTTAACGGAAGAACAATACCGCGAGTTGCAACAGCTTGGAAATTTTGATTTGAAAACATCGAGCTGGATACAAACACCTGCAGAAATCAGGAAACTTGGTGGTGCCCTGTTTTGTGATCGCCGCTACAACCATGTTTTTGTTTATCACAATGGTGCTGAATCTTACTATGCAGCAAGGGGCTTCCGTGGCTCGCTAAAGGTTTAATTTTTACATGCAAGAAACCAAATATTGCCAGGTTATTTCTTATTATGACTCCAGTCAAATAGATTGAAATCTGTTAACAGCCTGCAAGGTTTTCCTCCTGCATCAAAACCAATATAGGTGGCATAATAACCATCACCATCACCCGAAGAAAAAGCAGCCAGGTTATGGTTACCAAAATGGTACATGGTGTAGCGCCAGGTATTATGATAATGCTGATCCATTTCCTGGTAAATGCCTTCGCCCATGCGGGTTACGTTGTTCCTGTCCAATGCCTTGTTTGCTGCTGCATCAATAAATACGCCTACGCCGGCGTCTACTGAATATCCATGCATTTTATCACCACCAACAGCTATTGGCGGTTGTCCTTCCAGCAAAGCAAATTCCCACCTGGCAACCGGTTTGTCACTGAAATTAATCCTTGCAAATGCAATCTTTTCTTCGAAATCAAATTTTGCAATGGAAAGTTGAACGGGAAATTCGCCGGTAGGAAAAACTTGCGTAAACGGTTTTCCATATTCATCGATGTGCATAGGGTCGCAGGCAATAATACGGCCGCTCTTAATCTTTAATTTACCAATAGTCACTCCATAAAAGCTAACGGTTGCACCATTTCTTTTTTCTGAAGTGCCTTTAATAAAAGCGCTTTCAAAAAAAACAGGCTTGGCATCAATTCTTGCAGGTGATGCATTTATTGTATCAAGCGGTTCGGTTGATACTTCAGGGGGATTGTTAAAGTGGGATATATCGCTGCAAGCAAAAAAAATAAATGCAATGAATAAATATTTCATGTTCGTTTTATTAAAGGTTGGTCTGGTTAATTTATTTGATGGAACAAAAAGAACTATCACCAATCGCTCTACACGAAAGGTTGTTTACACGCCTAAGGCTTTCAACAAATAAATAGGCCTGGATAAAGTTTGATTGTTTGAGATTTGCGCTGACCGAGGCCATCAGCTAAAAGCAAATCATTAATTGTAACACCCGGTTATTGTATGGTTGACATTAGGGTAATTCTCCGGACAGCAATTTGCTCAAAAGACCTACAGCAAGTTCTGCCCAAATAAGGAAGAACCCAAACAGGATAGCTGCAATCAATAGTAAACGATGCTCGATTTTTTTTACATTTCTTAGGACAAGTTCACACATAAGCCCTGTGCCAGTTAGTAGTACACCCATCACAAGAAAATCGCCCAAAGTCCAGTCTACTTCGCTGGTGAATTGCATGGCAATTAACGGGATGAGTAATAAAAGCATAGCCATAATTAAAATGCCGTAAAGCCTTTTGTTTTGCGTAATCATAATTGTTTGTTTTAAAGTTGGTTTGATTGTTAGCCTGGTTTTAAGTTGTTAGAGATCCATCTTCATGAGTTCGATCTTGTCAAACAATTCGCCTACACCTAATGCAGCCCAGAGTATAAAAACGCCCAGGATGATCTTTACAATTAAGGGAATTGCAAAACCCGTGATCTTTTTGAACAGGGCACTGGCCGGTGGAAAATAAATGAATGACAGCACGATAATAAAAACGCCAAACCCGGGATCGTTGCCCCAAAAAGTATTGATGAACCCTATGGCAAATACAACTGTACCAAAGAGCCAACTGATCATATTACCGGCGAACGAGATTGTATTGAGGCTTATGCCTGGTT
>JAKFCI010000337.1:0-7749 GCA_036676725.1 Chitinophagaceae bacterium | reverse complement strand
CAGCTGGGGCACTTCCTTCCCATCACCAAAAATGCCAAACTTAGCTTTGCCGGTAAGTACTTCTTTTCGACCAAGAAGACTGGCTTCACGACTGAGGCAGGCTATGCGATAATCCTGTAGCACTTCCCGCTGAAAATGCTCAAAAGAGAGCTGCTGGAGTTGCAAGGTTTCGTTAGTGGTTGATTCCATGCGGCAAAAATAAATGATTTGCCCCCACGTTAACACTCGTAAGCCGATTTGGTGAAAACAACCCGTTTACTGTGAAAAACCGTGGAGAATGTAAAATTCGGCTCCAATCTATGAAAATTCCAGGCTAATTGCCGCTAATAAAATTTTGTGAAAGGCAACCATACGGGGTTATGAACTGTCTGTACTAATACTTACTTTTACAATTCTAATAAAAGCATTTATGAAAAAACATGTTATTACCCTATGTGCCGGTTTACTGTTGGGCTTTGCAGGTATGGCTCAAAACCACGACGGGCACAACCACAGCACTGCTACAACCCCCACTACTCCTGCTCCAAAACCGGAAAGCATTAAACTTTCTGAAGCAGTATTTGATTTCGGAAAAATTCCGCAAGGCAAACCCGTAACACACACTTTTACGGTTGAAAATATTGGTAAAGATTCGTTGAAGATCGATAACGTGCAGGCATCCTGCGGTTGCACAACCCCGGAATGGAGTCGTACGGCTGTAGCAGCCGGTGGCAAAACAACTATTAAAGTTGGTTACAATGCTGCGGCTGAAGGCGTGTTCGACAAGACTATCACCATTTATTACAATAGCGGACAAGTAAAAGTGATGAATATTAAAGGAACCGTTTGGAAAACTCCTGACCAGTCAGCTCCTACTAACCAGGCTTTAAATATCTTTAAACAATAAATATTAAAATAAGTATACGATGAAACAGTTCATGATCGCCTTTGTAGCACTCTTTGTTTTCACAGCCGTGAACGCACAATCAAAAAAACCAACAGACCTGGTAAAATTTGCAAGCGAAACTGTTGATCTTGGTAAAGCCAAGTTGAACAGCCCTGTAACTGCAACATTTACATTCACCAATAACAGCAAAGAAGATGTGGTGATCGAAACTGTTACTCCGGGCTGCGGTTGCACTAAATCTGATTATACAAAAGAACCCATCAAACCAGGTAAAAGTGGTACCATCACTGCTACTTATAATGCCGCAACACCGGGCAAATTCTCAAAGCAAGTGAGAGTAAAATTGCTGGGGATTGACCAGGAGCAGGTACTTACCATTTTGGGTAATGTTGAACAATAAATAAACCATCTCCATTTATATCTGGCCTCCGGAAAATCCGGAGGCTTTTTTATGCTCAATACTAATAAATGTAAGTACCAACCCTATCTTTGCCCGCATGTTAGCAATCAGTAAACGTGGCGAGCAAATGCCGCCCTCGCCTATCAGGAAACTAGTTCCCTTTGCAGAAGCTGCTAAGAAGAAGGGCATCAAAGTATATCATTTGAATATTGGTCAACCCGATATTGAAACACCACCTGCCATTCTTGATGCTGTTCGTAATACCGATATCAAAGTGTTAGAATACAGCCACAGTGCCGGTAATGAAAGCTATCGTCGTAAGCTGGTTGACTACTATAAAAAAGTAGGGATTGATGTGAATTACGATCAGATTATGATCACTACAGGTGGCAGCGAAGCCATCATGTTTGGTTTTCTTACCTGTTTAAATCCCGGTGATGAAGTGATTGTACCCGAACCGTTTTATGCAAACTATAATGGATTTGCATGTGCAGCGGGAGTGAATGTGGTACCTATTACTTCAACTATTGAAACAGGTTTTGCATTACCTCCTATTGAAGATTTTGAAAAAGTAATTACTTCAAAAACAAAGGCCATTATCATCTGCAGCCCCAATAATCCTACAGGTTATCTGTACAGCAAAGAAGAGATGTATAAACTGAAAGACCTCTGTTTGAAGTATAACCTCTACCTCTTTAGTGATGAGGCATATCGTGAATTTTGTTATGATGGTGAATATGTAAGTGCATTACATGTTGAAGGACTTGAGCAGCATGTAGTGTTAATGGATACCATCAGTAAACGATACAGTGCATGTGGTGCAAGACTAGGTGCATTAGTAACAAAGAATAAAGCAGTGTATGATGCAGCCATGAAATTTGCACAGGCAAGATTGAGCCCCCCGGGTTTAGCACAGATCATGGGTGAAGCAGCTATCGATCTGCCCGATTCTTATTTTGAAGCGCCAAAGGCCGAGTATTTATCCCGCAGAAATTTATTGGTAAAACGATTAAATGCGATGCAAGGTGTGGTTTGTCCCAATCCCGGCGGCGCATTTTATGCTATGGCTAAATTGCCGATTGATGATAGCGATAAATTTTGCCAATGGCTGCTTGAATCATTTTCTTACAAAGGCCAAACGCTTATGCTGGCTCCTGCCACAGGTTTTTACGGCACAGCAGGCCTTGGAAAACAGGAAGTAAGACTTGCCTATGTGCTTAATCTTACTGCACTTGATCATGCGATGGATTGTTTGGAAGAAGCGCTGAAGGTGTATCCAGGAAAAACCAATTAAAGTCACGTGAGTGGTGAATGGTGAGTAGCGAAGTCCCCACATATTATCCTTCAAAAGAGTTTATAACGAAAAAGTCCTCCAAATGGAGGACTTTTTTAATTGTACCGGAGAGCAGACTTGAACTGCCGACCTTCGGGTTATGAATCCGATGCTCTAACCAGCTGAGCTACCCCGGCTAATGGGCGGCAAAGATAAAGGTTTCCTGTTTTTGAGCCAACCAATTTTAGAAGCATTTTTTGATTTTGCTTAATGATTGGGTTTGCACAACCGAAACAGCTAGTTTCAAGTCAATTAACACAGCTTATCGTTCTATAATTTTTTCAATCAGCATTTTATTTTTACCAAGGGCTCGGGTGCTGTTCACCAGTTGCTATCAGGTTTTTCAAATTACCATTAATGAGCAATCCCCATGCGTTCGAGCAGTCGTTATAACATTCAAGTGCAGGTGCCAGTCCGACATGCGTAAATCTTACTTCAGTTTTGTCAGCTTTCTGTGCAATGTCAAAACTGATCATAGTACCCTTCCATTCGTTTTTATTTTTTACAAAATTCAACGTAGCATCTACTACAGCCCACACTATTTTTTCACCCGGAATAAACTCAGTTATCTTTTGTTTTGAAAAATGGATGCCCGGAACAGTATAACTAAACTCACCGCCTGGTATATCGGTTACACCTTCAATTTCTCCAGACCACCATCCACGAACATTGTTAATTGCATCGAATACCTTTTCTGGAGAGTGATGTACCAAAAATGTTATAGTGAAGTTTTGTGTATTCATTTGTTTTAGCTTTTAACATTCCTAATTCCAGTTGTCAATTTTTAAATCATATGGCGAAGGCTTTCCTTTTCCGGTTTCAACATACTCCCGGAGACTCAAAAGAAACACAGCCCATTTCATACTGCAATGTGCCGTGAATTCAACAGCTTCACGCCAGTTTCTATGCCCGAAAATGATAATGGTTTGATTGTCTTGTTGTGACCAGTCGAATGTAATAATTGTTCCAACCCATTCATCAGGGCCCTCTATACATTGCCAACAAACCCGTTGTTGCGGATTTAGTTCCCTCACTTCCATCAACATTTCACCTTTGATGTCGCCGGTTTCAGTTCGAAAAGTAAATTTGATTTTACTGCCGACCTCTTCACCACCTTCTACTTCGTCGGTCCACCAATTGGAAAGACCTTCGATCGTTGACAATGCTTTGTAAACTTGGTCTGATGATGACCTGATACCGATGCGATGAATAATGTCTACCATTTTTTTGTTTTTAGGATTGAGTGTATAGGTTGTTGAATGAATATTTCTACTGTAAACCTACTGAGGGTATCCCATTTTCGGCGGGTGTAAAATAGACTTTATGGTGGGTTGATTTGGACAGCCGGCATTACTATCTTTAAGAAAAGTTTTTATGAAACATCTTACCATATTAGTGCCTGACGGAGAAGGCAACAATATCAGCAGCATAGTGGGTAGTTATAAAATATTTACAAGAGCCAATGCCTATTGGAAAGCATCAGGCAAAAAAGAATTGTTTAAAATAGAAGTTGCAGGCATTTCGAAACAAGTGGATTATTATGATGGTTTATTTTCTGTTACGCCACACACGAATGTTTCTTCAATCACGAAAACCAATCTCATCATCATCCCGTCATTGAATCATAATTATCAAACAGCAGTAAAAGAAAATCAATTGCTGATCGACTGGATAGAAAAACAATATAAACAAGGTGCAGAAGTAGCCAGCATATGCACCGGCGCCTTCCTGCTTGCTGCATCTGGTTTGCTGAACGAAAAAACCTGTTCCACCAATTGGGCAGTAGCGGATAAGTTCATAACAATGTTTCCAAAAGTGAACCTAAAAATTGATAAGTTGATAACAGATGAAAGTGGAATTTATACCAGCGGTGGTGCTTATTCTTTTCTTAACCTGATCATTTATCTTGTTGAAAAATATTACGACAGGCAAACGGCGATTTACTGTGCCAAAGTTTTTCAAATTGAAATAGACAGGCAAAGCCAGTCGCCATTTACCATTTTTACAGGGCAGAAATCGCATGAGGATGATATTGTAAAAAAAGCACAAGCTTATATTGAAAGTAAACTTGATGAAAAAATATCTGTTGAATCACTCTCTTCAAAATTTGCTATTGGCAGAAGAAATTTTGACCGGAGATTTATTAAAGCAACGGGAAACACACCGATCGAATATGCACAAAGAGTAAAAATTGAAGCTGCAAAAAAAGCATTTGAAACTACACGCAAAAATGTTAGCGAAGTAATGTATGAAGTAGGTTATACAGATTTAAAAGCATTTCGGGAGGTTTTCCGCAAAATTACAGGGCTATCTCCTTTGGAATACAGAGGCCGATATAATAAAATGAGTGTTGACCTAATCAAGAGAAAACAACCCACAAGAAGCTGCCAATGACTGTAACTTTTTTATTGTAATCCAAATGCACTAAACATAATTGTCAACTTACATCCAATGCAGTTATTTGTTCTTTATAATCAGAGGGCAGCAAAATATTTTTAAGCATCCAGTCCATTCTCATCAACCTGCTAATCTTATACAACGGTACTACAGTTGTAAGCAGAGAAAATTCCCGGAACTGCAACAACTCCTTTACTCTATCCGGCACCATTAACTTTTGTGCTTCTATCAACACTTTAAACCGCATTGAACCAAGGTGCTTTTTATATTGTTTAAAAAGATCAGCTGTGTATTCACTCTTCTTGAGATCGTCTATTAAATGGGCTTTGCGAACTGGTTGCCATTCAACATATGTAAGCGTCAGTTCTTTCAATCCCATTCTTACACCCACACGATAAAATACATTGTACACTTCTTCTTTTTCTTCATCACTTAATTTTTCTTCGAGAAGTTCATACGATGCAATCGAATAATGGATCAACATAAACAGCACATCACGATAAGCCCAGTCGGGTATTTTATAGCCACGGCTTTGTTCTACTGCTGCATGAATGTGGTGCATCGTATCAATTGCCTTGTTTGCATCGTCCATTGATGAAAAAACGATCTTTCTTGCATAGGAAACCGTTGAGAATAGCCTGCCCAATGGATCGGAAGGTAATTTGCCGGTGTAGTACAGCCAGTCTACGGCCTTATTCAGCGCAAACTCAGCCGAAGCTCCTGCGAAAATGAACAGCACTGTATCGCTCTTGCCCCAGATCTTTCGAACCACTGAGTTATGTTCAACAAACATTTTCATACACTTTAATTTCTATTTAGTTCACTATCAACGTTTACACTTCACACTTTACAGGTAAGTAAAATACTGTTCAATTAAACCCCACTCCTGCTCTGCAAGCCAAAAAATAATTCTTCAAGATCATTTGTTCGGTTCACAAATATACATTTACTTTGCATTTCAAAGTACTTTTAAATCATTAAAATTTTTTGTATGACCTACAAACTAAACATTGGAAATATCATCAGCTGGATCTTTGGCGTAATAGTTTTTGCAATCGGGATCGTGAATACATTTTGGGGAAACGATGCTGCTTTCGGAATTTTTATTCTACTTATCTCCCTCGTTTATTTTTTACCTGTTAATGAACTTCTGAAGAAGTTTACCGGTTTTTCTATACCTAAAATGGGATTGATAAAAACAGGTCTTGGATTTTTTGTTATCTGGGCGTCGTTAGGCGTGGGTGAATTATTCGATAAGATTGAAATGATGTTGAAATCTTTTTAATTAAACCATTATGATGCAAGTAAAACTTTCCGCACAGTACATTACAAGTTGGATATTGGGCCTGCTCGTCTTTACAATAGGACTACTAAATCTTATACTGATACATCCCGTTCCGGGAATTGTAGGCTTGGTTTTGTCGTTGCTTTTTTTTCCACCAGTAAATGATTGGTTGAAGAACAAATTGGGTTTCACCATTCCGTTTGCGGTAAAAATTGTTCTGGCACTTTTTATTTTCTGGTTCACACTTGGCATTAGTGATCTAGGGGATGTGATTGATGGATGGCTGCGTTAACAAAAATGGAAATAGCAGGATTGGTTAAACCAACTTTACCTCTTCAACAACATTAATACTGAACCTGCCAGCGTTAGCAGCAGCACCATCTTGCGATAATGCAAATCCCTTATCCTCTCTGTTAAGCGGATACCAAGCAAAAAGCCAAGCACCAATGCGGGCAGCAATACAAGATCGGTTTGCAATGTTTGTACATTTATGTTCTTCCAATAAAAAACCTGGAATGGAAGTTTAAATAAATTCATCACTAAAAATATCCATGCGGCTGTACCAATAAAATCATTCTTCGGTAAACGCATGGCAAGAAAGTAGAGATTTGCAAACGCCCCGGCAAGATTACCGATCATAGTTGTAAAACCTGCCGCTAATCCTGTTCCGGTTGCAAATAATGGATGCTGTGGTATTGATATCGATTTTCGAAATTCTAACCATAACACAATGGCAATGGTGATAACGATGATAACCGCCATTACTTTCCGAAACACTACTTCATCCATATCCTTTCCTAAAAAGACGCCGAGTAAAATACCAATGATCATCCAGGGAATCAATTTCCAGAAATGTTTCCATTGTGCATGACGATTGTAATAAGACACTGCGCCAATATCTGCAACGCATAATAAAGGCAACACAATTCCGGTTGATGATTTCCCTCCAAACACGAGCGCCATGATAGTTACAGCTAACATATCAACGCCCTTCAATCCGCCTTTGGCGAGACCAATAGCAAAAGCCGCTATTAAAATAAATATCCAGTAGGAAACAGAATACAACGAAAGAATGTCCATGAACTGTAAAGAAAAGAAAAAATGAAGGACCAAAGAAAAAGCAATATTTATAAATCCGATCGGATAGTCATTTTAAGAAACAAATAGTGAAAAAAATATCATTTGGTTTCTTCATCTATCCTTGCATCGCCTTCTTCTTCTTTCGATTTGTGAAAATCTTCATTCACCTGGTGTTCAAAATCTTTTTCGTCTTTCATATTTCTTTTAACCAGGAACACCACTAATACGATCAATAATACTCCTACTCCTATAATTATTGGCCAGTTCATAAAAATCGTTTCCTTAAAGTTGAGGACTTTTCTGCAGTTTTTTATGAAATCTGTATTAAGTTTTAGCCACCCGGCATTAAACAAAGCCCAGGCGTAGTC
>JAKFCI010000336.1:0-2139 GCA_036676725.1 Chitinophagaceae bacterium | reverse complement strand
GATTAGCCTTGTTTAATCCATCCCTTCATCCCGCTGCCGGTGCCATTCCGGCAAAGCTCAGTACCGCAACCGGGCTAAACGTATTTATCATTAAAACCCATGATGAAGATCATACTTTAGTTTTTAATGGCTGCCTATCTTAGGTTTCCTGAAATATTTAGGCGATGAAAAATGCAACCAGTTCTAACAATAACCTGTTAGTAAAGCAAGTAAAAAATCTTCGCTATTCAGAAACGCAGGTTCAACCCCCGGTTGGGAATTACAGGATAAGAGAAAATATTTCTGAACTGCAAATGAGGCTGGCACATCCGGCAACACAACTCCCTGAAAAAGCTATCGACCTTGAAAAAACAAAACTCTATATTAAAAACATGGTGAGCATTCGCTGCAAAATTGTAGTGAAGGCAGTTTTGGAAAATCTCCGGTTGAATTATTCCACTGTGGAATTAGGAGAAGTGGAAATCATCGGTAAGCTTTCTGAAGCAAAGCATGAGCAACTAAGGTCTGAATTATTAAAATATGGTCTTGAGTTACTGGAAGACAAGAAAAGCATTCTTGTTGAAAAAATAAAAATGGTAATTATTGAGATGGTTCATTACTCTGATGAACTGCCCAATATAAAATTTTCATATTACCTGAGCGAAAAGTTGAATTACAGTTACACTTATCTTGCCAACCTTTTTTCGGAAGTAAAAGGAATGTCTATCCAGCACTTCATCATGACTCATAAAATAGAACGGGTAAAAGAATTGATGACGTATGATAAACTTACGCTGTCTGAAATAGCATGGAAACTTCACTACAGCAGTGTAGCACACTTATCAATTCAGTTTAAAAAAATTACTGGCTTAACCCCTACCCACTTTAAGAATATGAAGCATAAGAGGCTTGTGGCTCTTGAGAATTTGTGAATATGAACCAATTCAATCAAAAAGTGTAATGGAAAAAGATAAAAATAATCCTGCTGACACAGCCAACCAGCAAAACCAGGCAGCTCATGAAACAGAAAAATCAAAAGTGCACATCATTGTTGAAATCATTGAGTATATGCCCAACGCTGTAGTGAGCAAAACAATTATTAAAAAAACTTCAGGAAATGTTACGATCACTTCATTTGCTGCAGATGAAGAACTGGCCGAAAAAAAATCACCGTATGACACCTACATACAGATAATAGACGGCGCAGCCGAAGTGATCATCAATGGAAAAAAATTCCAGCTCAAAGTGGGCGACGGCATTGTGGTACCGGTAAATGCTCCCTACTCCATTAATGCACATGAAAAATTTAAAATGATTTCAACAATAATTAAAAGTGCAGCTGATGAATAAACGAATGGCTTTACCACTGTTGTTTCAACAGCAGCAAAGCCACAGTTAAAAAAGGAGTATGTTTTATAATTCCTGCAGCCTCACATTCCGGTAATAAATTTCAGCACCTTCTGATTGCAGCATTATGCGTCCGGCAACAAGGCTTGAGTTTTTCGCTTCGTTCACTACCTGGCCATTTACGAGGTAAGTAATGTTTCCGCCTTTTACAATTACCTCCACCTTGTTCCATTCTCCTGTGGGTTTTTCTGCATCTGTTGATTTTATTACCCGGTGGTAATTACGTTTTGGCGTTATTGTATCTGCATGGGTAACGGAAGCCGAATCTATTAACCAGATATCGCCACAGTCGCCTTCCTGGATCTGGCATTCTAACGATCTTGGCCATATCTTATCACCATTGTATATTATGGCATGGTACAATATCCCTGCATCCCGTTTTTCATTCAGGCGTGGAGCATATTTTTTAGTTCCCCATTTAAACTCCATGGTGAGATAAAAATTGCTGTAAGATTTTTCGGTACCGATATAGCCAAACTTCTCTCCTGATGCATAGATCATCCCGTTTTTCACCTGAAAAACGCCAAGCGAATCGTTGTTTTTGCCTGCACCTTCTATATACACATACCAATCGGCTTTATTTTCGGGGGCAAAGAGAGGAATTGTATTTTTATAGGTTTGTGAGTAAACATGATAACCCGTAAACAGGCTGAGGACGAGCAGGCAGGCAAGGCGCTTCATTGTATGTTTTTTTTGATTACTGTACAAGATATAAAAAGAATGGAAACCCTGCATAGTCAGTTAAGTTTTGTT
>JAKFCI010000335.1:0-3223 GCA_036676725.1 Chitinophagaceae bacterium | reverse complement strand
TTTATCAGCTGAGGGCGGAAA
This sequence comes from Chitinophagaceae bacterium, assembly GCA_036676725.1. Taxonomy (GTDB): domain Bacteria; phylum Bacteroidota; class Bacteroidia; order Chitinophagales; family Chitinophagaceae; genus Flavisolibacter. The sequence continues at coordinate 3,202 of JAKFCI010000335.1, read as the reverse complement.
TAACTATGCATGGCGCGGTGTAAATAATTTTTCTGCAACTGGAGCTAATATTTCTATACCCAACGCAAAAGTAGAACAAAGCGGCATTTATTACGTCGAGGTAAAAGATGTGATGGGTTGCACCCATGTAGATTCAATTACAGTGGAAGTAATAGCTGCACCATTAGTTGGTTTAGCATTTACCGATACAACCATTTGCGAAGGAAGTAGTGTTACCCTTTTAAGTAGTGGGGGCTCAACTTATTCCTGGCTCCCTGCAACAACGCTTTCATCCGCCACAGTTTCAAACCCAATTGCCAACCCCATTGAAAACATAGAATATGTGGTAACCGTCGCAAATGGAAATTGCACAAACAGTGGTTCGGTAAAAGTAAACGTGTTAAAAAAACCGGTTGCAAATGCTGGTCAGGATAAAATAATTATTGAAGGACAATCCACCATTTTAAATGGAAGTGTTGCAGGTGAAAATGTAAATTATACCTGGAGCCCACCCGTTAATATCAACGACGTTTCAGTGTTGGAACCTGTTGTTAGCCCGGTTGCAGATGCAACTTATTTATTAGAGGTTACCTCGAATAACGGATGCGGCAATGCAAAGGATAGTGTGAAAGTAAGGGTGTATCAAAACCTGAAAATACCAAATGCTTTTTCGCCAAACGGCGACGGTATACACGATCGATGGGTGATAGAAGCTTTGGAAGCCTACCCTAATTTTGAATTGACGATATTCAATCGCTATGGTCAAAAAATTTACCTGGCGAACAAAAGCACACAACCCTGGAACGGCACATTAAATAATAAACCGGTGCCAATTGGTACTTATTATTTTATTCTTGATTTGAAAGAAGGTGGATTAAAGCGATCTGGATTTGTAGATATAATCAGGTAGATCAAAGTCCTAATTCTATTGAGGGATCCCAAAACAATTTTTTAAAATCCTGCACGGCATCATCTTTTACCTGGATTCCTTCTTTTTCCAAAAGTTCTTGCATTGCATCAGGATGCGAAAAATGCATTTTACCCGTAAGTAACCCCTGTCGGTTAATAACCCTGTGTGCAGGCACTTTGGGTTTCATGGCATGTGCATTGTTCATAGCCCAACCTACCATGCGTGCAGAAGATTTTGCACCAAGTGCAGCTGCTATGGCGCCATAAGATGTTACGCGGCCTTTTGGTATTTGGCGTACTACATCATAAACGGCGGCAAAAAATGATTCATTTCTGCCAACAACTACAGGCAATTTTTCTTCTTTTTGTTTTGATCTTTTTTGCACGATTAAATTTCGTTGATTTCATTTGAATTTGAAGCTGCTCTTTTTTCGAGGGCCTGGGAACGCTTGGGTTCAGGCACTGCTTCGTAATTGAAAGGACAGTGTTTACAAGCCATGCCGCAGCAATAACCGCGATTTAGATGATGCTTTTCTGTTAACACAACAAAGCCATCACCGTTGCGGTAATAATCTTCTCCTTCAACTAACACTTTCATTCTTCAACTCTTCGTGCAAAATTGCATCCAAATCTTTGCCTGGTATTTCCTGCGGCAGGGAAAAAGAAATATAATGAATTCGATTGCTACCTGCAATGTCAAGTGCTTCGTAATGCGTTTTAATATTTAATTCCGGCTTCAGGTTGGGTTGCGCATAAACATTATCAAATTCTTCGTGAAGGATCAAGCCATATTTTTCAATAACCTTTTTGGTAAAATTGTATAATTGCGGACTATCTGTCTTTAAATGAATGACACCTCCAGGTTTTAATATTTGTTGGTACAACCGCAAGAATTTTGGATGTGTTAATCGCTTTTTGTCCTTGCTTAATCTCAATTGCGGATCGGGGAATGTTATCCAGATCGCTTCTACTTCTTCCTTACCAAAAAAATCAGTAATACGATCTATTTGTATGCGTAAAAAAGCAACATTATTTAAATTTTGCGCTTGTGCTTTTTTTGCACCCACCCAAATACGATTTCCTTTTTGATCGATACCAATAAAATTTTTACCTGGATATAATTGGGCTAAACCAAGTGCATATTCCCCTTTGCCACAAGCCAGCTCCAGCGTGATGGGCTGGTCGTTGTTAAAATAATTTTTCCATTTGCCGGCCATGTTTTCGGGGTATTGCAAAACATTAGAAAACGTAAGCAATTCGGCAAAGCGAACTAATTTTTTTTGACCCATTAAGATTGGTGATTATAATTGAAAGGCATAAACCTTGCCGGTGACAATTTATTATTTTGAGGTTGCGAAGAATGCCGAATTGAATTAATGCAGTACAAGCGTGCGACGCAAGGAACGATGATGTTGGTTTTTTGCCGGTAACCAGATTGACTAATACATTAGTTCCTTAACCTTCTCTTTGTCTTCTTTTTCTTTTTTAAGATCGAACATGGTACCAAACACATGATCCCAAATGGTACTACTTACGCCAAAACCTTTCGCTTCATCTTTATAATGGTGCAGGTGATGGTTGCGCCACAAAGGTTTCATCCATTTAAATGGCGGGTTCCAGGCATGAATGGCGTAATGCATGGAGCCATACATAAGGTAACCCAACATAAAACCTGGAAAGAAAGCAAAAACAATAGTGCCCATTGCCAAAAACAAGGTTCCAAATATAACAGCTGCAAGAATTAAGCTAGGCACGGGCGGCATGAACAATCTTTCACGGTCTCTTGGATAATGATGATGATTGCCATGCATTACATAAACTATTTTTTGTGCTCTTGGACTTTCTGCAACAATATGAAACACCCAACGGTGCATGATGTATTCAAAAAGTGTCCATGAAAAACAACCCAAAATAAAAACCGATGCAATTTTAATGGCGCCATAACCAAACTGGTTAGCTGCATAAATAGGAAAACCTATAACAACAGGTAAATACAAAGCCCAAATAAACAGGGGATGTGTTTTTGTTAGTTGTTCTAAAACAGGGTTGCCAAATAATTGCGCCTGTCCTTTATTGTGAATTTTTTCGAATTTCATGCTGAATGAACTTTTTGGTTGATCAACTACGGAACAAAAACCGATTTAGTTTCCGGGTTAATAATACAACTACTGAATACAAAAATACGTTAAGAACCGAAAGCAGGAGCATCTTCCCATCCAGGGTTTGTTAATCTTGTTTAGAAAATAGAATCAACCTAAGGGTGCGCAATCATCTTTTTTAAAATAATAATTTTACCTAATCTCTTTTGATATGC